>QMMS01000172.1 GCA_003647375.1 Deltaproteobacteria bacterium | reverse complement strand
TTTACCCTGCGGGAAAGCCGGAGAACTTCAGATCCTACGTTGCTGAGGGTTCGAAGTAAAAAACTACGACTTCACCCTCAGGCGCCTTGACTCTGAAGCCCTCCGACTTTTGCAACGATAGGGATTACCCAATCATCTGATAACTAACGATAGGTATTTTTATTCCGAATGCTGTCGCTGATGCGTGTCTTGACACGATTCCGGAAGGTCTTTGATTTGATATGGATGACCTTGCGTCCATAACTGAAATTTTTTCCCATGATATCGGGATAATTCTTCAGATTGGACTTCAGCTTGATGCTGCTGGATTGCACTTTCCGCAGAATATCGATTTCTTTACCAACCACCTTGTTCCGGCCGCTCTTCACTGCAGTTAGAAATGCTCGCCGATCATTCGCGCATGCTGCATAGGTAACCACTCTCCCCAGTTGATACAGGCTGTGACCGTCGCTTCCCCCGCTGATAGCCTTGTTAAGATTGAAACCCAGGAGAGCCGATTTTAAATTCCATTTGTTCACGTTTTCCGAGTTGATGACTTCTACCCCATCCACTCTTTCAAAGAGTTCATTCAATTGCCTCTTTTCGAAATGATGGTTGGTGGCAATACCGGTATAAATACCGCAGAATGGGTGTGGAAAGATGGTGACAGCGCCTATCTTTTTCGCGCGCCCGATGATATCTTCCATGGTAAGATCGATTGAACTCATCACCTCCCTGCCCATGTGAGGTGCGATATCCTCATCGTAGAACCGGCAGAGGTTTTCAATGTCGTAAAAATAGACCAGAAGATGGGTTCCCTCGCAGGATGTCACTTCAATGCCGGGAATCGACAACACCTGTCCATAGGCATCGACCTCAACAGCCCCCTGAATGGCGTTGTGATCCGTTATCGCCACCCCGATGCCCAACTTCTCCGCATATTCGACAATTTCGGCCACACGATTTCGGCCGTCTGAATATATAGAATGAAAATGCATGTCCACGACCGTGTTCTGTCGGGTGAGATCTTGTAAATCCGGCTTTTCGAATACAATTCTATTGATTTGATTTGTCATTGACATTCCCAACTCGAATGAACTGGTTGGCGCACAGCGTAAATCCAGGCTTGTCGAGGAAAAGAGAAAAATCTTTTATCACGAAAACACGAAAGTACGAAAAAGATCTTGAAATATTTCGTGTTTTCATTACTTATAGTAGTATTAAGTAGAAACTCTAAGCATCCTTTTACGCTTTGTCTACAGGAATAAACTATAGATTTGCCGAGACGTAAAACTATGGACCAAAAGATCAAAAACGCCATCGAAGCCGCAGTCAAAAATGAATCACTGGCCCGCACTTTCAAGATTGAACTGGTGGAGTTAGACACCGGAACCTCCGCGGTCGAAATGATGTATAATCCCGACATGATGAGCAATATTTATGACCGGGCCCATGGAGGTGCCATCTTTGCGTTGATAGACGAGGCCTTTGAAACAGCCTGCCAGACCCATGGGACCATTGCCGTTGCACTGAATGTCAACGTCACCTATATTGCCAGCCCGAAAGACAGGTCAAAGCTTCGGGCCGAAGCCTGTGAAGTGAGCCGTACCAAAAAAACAGCCACGTATGACATCAAGGTATACGAGCCCGGCAGGAAACTCATCGCCACCTGCCAGGCCCTTGCATTTCGAACCGGCAAACCAATACCCTTCCTTTAAATTTGGATTCATTCCTCCCGCTTACAAGCGGGAGGAATGAATCCAAATTTAAAGGTATACGCTACGCTTTATATTATTAACCTGGTAACTAAATAGCTCAACACGTCATGCCGGACTTGATAAGCCTGCCCCGGCAAGTAGTTAGCCGGGGGCATCCAGTGCTTTCCTGGATAGCGCTAAAGCTTCACTTCGTGCCCCGCCTGCGCGGGAATGACAGCTTTAAGGTATTTAATTCCGGAGTAATAAATTTCGGGATTATAACCAGATAAACGCATCCGGTATTCAAAATACAAAATTCATCTTAAAGAGATGGCCCTGTTCGGCATTACGGTCTCTTGGGAGCGAGTTTTTCACGTTCGCATAGGGATTATCCATCCGCGAAACCACCAACCTTCTTTTGAGTTATAATCCCGATTTTTTTAAACGAATTGAAGAATATCGAACAAGGAATATCGAATTTCGAAGTGTTTTCTTTTAGTTCTACGGTTCGAAATTTATTGTTCAATATTCGATATTTTCTCTTAAAATGACAGAAGCGATAGAGTTAACGACATTGCAATTTAAAAGAGTAAGCTACGCTTTAAAAAAGATTACGAACATATATACACTAATGCTTGCACGAGTCGGAGGCTTCCATAGGCAAGGCATCTGAGGGTGAAGTCGTAGTCTTTTACTACGAACCCTCAGTAACGCAGCATATGGAAATCTCCGGCTTGCCCTTGGGGTGAAATTTGATGAGAAATAGAATGCTGCCATCCTTATGCTAATAATATTCTCATCAAATTTTATGCAAGTTTATTTTGGGAAGGAGACGACTACAAACCCCTCACGTGCCCTCCGAATCAGGATTTGCACCTCGTCACCATCGTCGATTTTCTTTACCTGTTTGGTGTATTCCAGAATCGAAGAAACCCGTTTGTGGTTGATTTCTTTAACAAGATCACCACGGCGTATGCCCGCACTTTCCGCTTTGCCACCGGGCTTGATACCGATAACGAGAACACCCTTCTCGTCTGATTCAAAGCCAAATCGGCCGGCGTTCTCATCAGACAAATCCATAAGCTGAATCCCGATATCGTCATTGCTTTCTTCGCCCGGTCCCTTGGCAATCATTTTGTCGTCATCACGTTTGGCCAGTTCCACCTGAACGGTTTTTTGTTTGCCGTTACGCAGTAGCTTGATGGTAGTTTTCTTGCCGATCGCGGTATTAGCAATAATACTGGAGAGCTCCCGTGCGGATGTCACAGTCTTGCCGCCGATTTCAACAATAATATCATTCGGTTTAATCCCACCTTTTTCGGCCGGATCACCCTCGAACACCTGGGTAATCAGAACACCCCCATTGCTTTCGACACCATAATACTGCTTCAATTCCGTGGAGAGGTCCTGTATGCCTACACCGAGCCAACCCCGGGTCACTTCACCGGATGATTTTAGCTGTGCGACAATATCCTTGGCCATATTGATGGGTATGGCAAATCCAATCCCCTGGCCACTGGCAACGATAGCTGTATTAATCCCCACGACTTCACCCTGCATGTTGATCAATGGCCCCCCGCTGTTGCCGGGGTTGATGGATGCGTCTGTCTGGATAAAATCCTCGTAAGGCCCGAACCCGATAATCCTTCCTTTAGCACTGACGATGCCCGCAGTTACAGTCTGTTCCAATCCGAATGGACTGCCTATTGCAACTACCCAGTTCCCTACATTTGCCATGTCCGAGTCCCCCATCTTGATGGGGGAGAGATCTGCATTAGCCGAAATCTTGATCAAAGCCAGGTCGGTTTTGGGATCCCGGCCCACAAGTTCTGCATCAAACTCTTTTTCATCGGCCAGTTTGACCTTGATCTGATCTGCATTTTCCACCACATGGTTGTTTGTCACAATATACCCTTCCTTGTCGATGATAAACCCCGATCCAAGGCTCCTTCGTTTGAAATCCCGCTGGGGATGATTGTCCTGAAAGGGCCTCATGAACTCTTCAAAGGGATTTTTCTGGCCGTTAGGAGGAGCGCCAAAAAAATGGTTAAAAACCCTGCCCCCGCCCTTAACCGTAGTAACGGTTCGAATATTGACGACACTCGGCTTTGCATCTTTGGCGAGCTGGCTGAAGCTGTTGGGCACCATAACAACACCCGAACCTTCGGATGCGGCATATACCATCGGCGAGAAGCCTGTCAGCATTCCCACAAGTACAGCAACCATCATATATTTGAGTATGTTATTATTTCCGATCATAATCGTCTCCTTATATTTTGGGTTCATTGATTCCTATTGTTAGATTCATAATAATTCCGTAATCTAACCGGAACATGACCCGAAAATTACCATTTGGTAATAAAGTCGTAAAATGTTTGGTTTTTTTTCAATTATAGGGGTTGTCACAAATATGTTCCGAATGAGCCCCACAGCTCCAGGGAATTCCATATTTTTTTAAAAAGGACATATCATGATCAATCTGCATCACTAGCGTAGTGCCCTGCCGGATCGATGATGTTTCCAAGGCCTCATTTTAATAACATTCGGCCGTATTTCGTAAAGCGCTAAATTGATTTAATGCTGGAAACCGAATGAACATCTAATCCCGCTAATTTTCTAGGCGGTAATACAACCGTGAAGATACTCCCCTTCCCTGCTTCGCTTTTCACTTTGATTCGTCCCTGGTGCGCTTCGGCAATGGCTTTGGCCAGACTGAGCCCCAGGCCTGCCCCGGTTGTCGAACGGCTGGGGTCGCAACGGTAAAACCGTTTAAATATGTGCGGCAGTTCCACCTCCGATATTCCAACACCCGTGTCCGCAACCGTCAAGACAATCCCATGATGCTTTTTTGTGTGAACGGACACATCCACGCGCCCGCCTGCCTGTGTGTACTTGATGGCGTTGTCCACCAGGTTGGCCACCAGGCGTTGCAGGAGAGACATATCCCCTTTCAGGCTTGCGGTCTCTATTTCAGCACACACCAGATCAACACGCTTGTCTGCCGCCATGGGTTGAAATAGATCGCAGGCATCTTTCACGATTTGATTCACATCCACATCCGCTTTTACCAATTCACCGACCCCCGCTTCAGTCTGGGATATCATCAACATGGTGTTGATCATGTCCAGCAGGCGATCGCACTCCTCGATATTGCTGGCAGCCATCCGCTCGAATTCCGCCACGTCTTTTCCAGTTGTGAGTGCTATTTCGGCAGCCCCCCGTATGCGTGTGAGGGGACTCTTTAAATCGTGGGCTACGTTGTCACTGATTTCTTGGATTCCCTCCACCAGATGCTGAATCCGGTCCAACATGGCATTGAAAGTGGTTGCCAGTTGATCGATTTCATCGCCCCGGGTGTTGACAGGTACCCGTTCTTCGAGAGAACCGGCAGAGACACTTCGTGCCGTGCGTGTAACCGCTTGAACGCCGGATACAGCCCTGCGTGCCAGAAACCATCCAAAGCCGGCTGACAGCAGCACCAACATACTCAAGGTGGCAATAACTATTTGACGGAATGCTTCCACAAAGCTTGCCACATTTTCCAGGGATTGGCCCAGTTGGAGAATCACGCCGGCGCCGATGTTGCTGTAAAGAATTCGCACCTGTTCGGCCCGGTTCGGAATCGTGAGGGTTTCATAAATTTGGGAGTTGCCCCGCAAGGCCTGTTCGATGTTGGCCCTGGTCACCCCGATGTCCTGCCAGTAGGACATGTTCGAGGAAGAAAACGAAATCCCTGTCGGGTAGAAAAGCCGATAAAATATCTTTTTCTCACCAGAAGCCTGGGATTCCAGAGCAGCGAATCGTTTGACAAACTCCACACCGTCCGTTGCCATGATAGTGGAGAAAATGCCTGCTTGTCGGTACAGGTCCCTGTCTGTCTGGTCCCTAAACATGGATGTCATAAGAAGATAAAAAAAGATAAAAGCAATACAGGCCGATAACGAGAAGATACCTGCGTACCATAGTGTCAGTCGGAATGCCAGGGTATGGCGGGCCTTAATTCCCTTCTTTGAGTACATATCCTACACCACGGACGGTATGAATCAGTTTTTTTTCAGATGCCTTGTCAATTTTATCTCGCAGCTTGCAGATTCTCGCTTCCACCACGTTGGTCTGGGGATCAAAATTATAGTTCCAGACATGCTCCATGATCATGGTCTTTGAAACCACTCTTTCAGCGTTGCGCATTAGATATTCCAGCAAAGAATATTCCAACGGTTGCAGATCGACGTTCTCCCCGTCACGTACGATCTTGCGGCTGAGGAAATTCATTGAAAGTCCTTTATATTCGAGGCTGGTGGGTTCTCCGGCGCCGGTCGCACGGCGGATCAGTGCCTGGATACGGGCTAGAAGCTCGGAAAATGCAAAGGGTTTGGTCAGATAATCATCTCCACCGGACTGCAGTCCTTTCACGCGATCGTCAATCTTGTTTTTGGCGCTCAGGATAATAACCGGTGTTTCAACATGGGTCTTGCGCATCTCCTGGATAATACTCAGGCCGTCTTTTTTGGGGAGCATGATGTCCACGATGGCGGCATCATAGGGCTCTGTCAGTGCCAAATGAAGTCCGTCTTCACCGTTAAAGGCAAGATCCACGGCAAACCCATCTGCGGCCAGCCCCTTTTCAATGAAAGATGCAATTTTACGGTCGTCTTCTATTAACAGAATGCGCATGTTTTAAAACCGAGGGTTCAAGGGTTCGAGGATCCAGTAAACAGAGGAACTATTACAAGCTCAAATAGCTTCCAAGATGCATAGCATAAAACATCTTATAATTCCACGGTTCTGTATCTCGTAAACGTACTTGACAAGATAAGGATTCCCTGCCAGAAATCAACTGAACATCCATCTGTCAACAAGCACTTGAATCCTGGAACCCTTGAACCCTTAGATCCTTTTTCCAAAGAATAAAGGAAACGCCTTAAGAGAGGTATAGAAAAGCCTAAGATATGCCATATATGATAAGGAGTTAAGATGACCATTCAACAGCAAATCAAGATAGATCTTATGGGTGCCATGAAGGCCAAGGATGAGGACAAGAAAAGTACCCTGCGGGTCATCATGGGGGAATTCGCAAGAGCCGACGCAAAAGAGCTTTCCGATGACGAGGTAATCAAGGTACTGAAGAAACTGATCAAATCAGAAAAGGAAACCCTATCACAAAAGGGTTCTGATGAGGACACGGCCTATATCCAGATCATTGAAACCTATCTGCCGCAGATGGCCTCAGAAGACGAGATTATCACCTGGGTGAATGGCAACATTGACCTTTCACAATTCAAGAGCAAGATGCAGGCCATGGGCCCCATCATGAAACATTTCGGAGCCCGGGCAGACGGGAATGTGGTAAAAAATATACTGCAGGGACTCTGAGGGGTTGGAGGGTCTGAGGTTTGGAGGGTTCGAGGGGAAGAACAGGGTTCAAGGGTCCGAGGGTGGCTGACGGCTTAAAGCAGATCGCAGCCTCCCAGCTTCCTGGCTTCCCGGCATTCTAGCCTCTATGTCCTATCACCTATGAGCTATGAGCTTATATCAACCTTCTTCCTTCAAAAGTCCTTCCGCTACATTAATATCATACACGTGCCCCGGGTTGAAGGCTTTGCCTTCATACATCTTAGTTGCCTGTTGAATGGCTTCGTGCGGCACCCAGCCATGTTCTTCCCAAAGCTCGGGTATGTCCTGGTTCCAGAACCGAAATTGGATTTCGCTGCCAAATTTACGAACATACATCCGCACGCGCTTGTTCTGTGGCTGCGGATGGTAATAGAGTCCTCTGTCATCCTTCATGTTTTTTTTCCTTAAATAATTAATTTTAATATCAATTATTAAGTTTAATATCAATCTGTTATTAACTTTACTTCCAGTATCGCATTAACTACTTACCTGCTCTCGGATCCACTGCATGAACGGCTCATACCCATCCGTCACCGGCAAGCACACGATACAGGGGCACTCGTAGCTATGTATGGCTTTCACTTTTTCTTTCAGGGCCGGCACATTATTCTCCGTGGTTTTCAAGATTAATTGCCGTCATTTGTGTGCCTCCATACCTTTTAATCTCTAACTCAATGCCGTTAACTTAATTATGTAGTGCAGAGCCTCAGCTCTACCCGTACACCTTTGTTGCAGGTCTAAAGACCTGCGCTACATTACATGGAACTGCGTATCACCTTAAGTTAATGCCATTGCCTTTTAACTAATAGCATTTCACCCGGACCCTGGAATCCTAGAATCCTGGAATCCTTTCTCCCTATAGCAATTTGATTGACAGATCAATGCCGAATTATTACCTTCAGCACGAATTTTGCTTTGGACCTTACTATCCATAAAATGAAAGAACATCCAATGTCCCGTACTGTATTGAAAACCATCCTTTGCCCGAATTGTCGCAAACTCATCAGCACTGATGAAGCCCGCTGTCCCTATTGCGGCACGTCCAAACCCGGATCCTGGATGCATAACAACTTCGTCTCGCATTTATTCAATAATCCAGCCGGATTCATCAAGGGTGTTATATACGTCAATGCGGGTATGTTTGCCCTGGCGATCCTCTTGAGCCTTCAGGGACTCAGCTTCTCCATGAATCCTTTGACATTTCTGTCTCCGGACAGCCGGAGTCTCCTAATGCTCGGAGCAACCGGTGCTGTCCCCATAAACAGCATGCACCGCTGGTGGACCCTTTTATCGGCCAACTATCTTCACGGCGGCATCCTGCACATTCTGTTCAACATGATGGCATTCCGCCAGATCTCAGTGCTCATTGTTCGTGAATACGGTATTCACCGGATGTTCAGTATTTATACCCTGGGTGGAATCATCGGATTCTGGGTTTCTTATCTGGCCCGAACACCGTTCACCATCGGTTCCTCAGCAGCCATCTGCAGCCTCATCGGAGCCGCCCTTTACTATGGCAAGAGCCGTGGCGGCGTATACGGACAGGCCATCTATCGTCAAGTCGGCGGATGGGTGTTGATACTCTTTCTGTTCGGTTTCATGATCCCGGGTATCGACAATTGGGGTCACGGCGGTGGCATTGCCGGTGGCATTCTTCTAGGGCTTTTGTTCGGCTACCATGAAAGAAAAAAGGAAACCCGACTGCACAGGACTCTTGCACGCTTGTGTGTCCTGGCAACGGTGATTGTTCTTTTTTGGGCCATTGGATCAACTGTCTATTACCTGACACTGGCATGACGGTAGATACCCGGCTTATTAGAAGTTCTAAATCCGAATTTTGAGCTTCGGATTTAAAAAAAGGACACCAATCTCATTATGGATTCATCCGCAGAAACAGACGATCATTTTGGTTTACGACGCTGCATCCTGAAAACCCTGTATGACTTCTTCAGGGCATACCCTTTTGGACTTGCCGAGCTACGCACCATCGATGAAACCTGCCAATCCAATCCTGAGTGGCTTAACTGGAACATCGTCTACCTCGAAAAATGTGGTTATGTGGAATTAGACAAATCCATGGACTGCCCACCGTATGTCTCCTGCACGGCTACCATCACTGCAAGGGGCATTGATCTTGTGGAGAATATCCGGAAACTTGACAATGGAACCCCACGGGTAAATCCGTGGTCCCATTAAAATACCCGTCTTCGCCTTCGGCTTCCGTCTTCGCTCTGCGAGCTACGCCGCGACAAGACACCGCGCTTATCCGCCTTGCCTTAGGGGTGACATCGCGCCGTAGCAATTAACCTTTGCTTTTGCATTCATCCACGGGCAAGCCCGTGGTATTCTGCGAAGGCGGATAAATTCCCTGAGTTGCTTTAATTCCCCGTGATCGTTGAGTTTACCCTATCGTTGCAAAAACCGGAGGGCTTCAGAGTCAAGGCGCCTGAGAGCGAAGTCGGACTTGTCACGTCGTAGCTCGAAGAGCGAAGA
>QMMS01000171.1 GCA_003647375.1 Deltaproteobacteria bacterium | reverse complement strand
CTGCAAAACCGTTATCATCCAGCGCAATGGCATCTGTCGGACACCAGTCCACGCAGGTGCCGCAGCCGGTACAGACGTCCTTATCTATCATGGAGAGATGATAGGTGGAGTTGATGAGCGGCAGGGTCCCGTTCCGCCAGAGACCGAAGGTGTCGCAACAGTCTTTGCAGCAGTTACAGATGCTCGTCTCCGGGCTGGTTTCCCTGGCTCCGGGGTGAAAGGCCTTGTGGACGAGGCCGGCTTCTTCTGCTTCCTTCATGATCTTAAGGGCTTCTTCACGGGTAATTTTCTTGGCAAATCCCTGGGCAACCGTGTGCCGTGCGGATTTTCCGAAGGTAAAGCAATTCAGCATGGGGGCGCTGGTGGCACAATCATCCCCCAGAAGACTCCGCCGTTGCCTGCAGAAACAATACCCTACGGCAATTTCGTCAAACTTGTTGATGATGTCTTCAATTGTCTGGCTCGGGAGGACAAAATCTTCCGGCATGTCCACGCTCTGGTCGACTGTTATCTTTTGGATTGTTTTGCCGTTATCGGTTTGGCCTGTGGGAACGGTCCGATCAACAGCCGGTGCAACTTCAAACAGGGGTTTGAGCGCATCGTAGTTATTCTGGATCTCGTCTTTCAACTCTGCCAGAAGGGTTTCGAACAGTTCAGCCAACTCCCGCTCCTCGTCACTGCCGGTCAACTGGGTCATAAATTTGTATTCCATAAGACCAATCATCACCAGTGGAAGCAGACGATAAATCATTACGCCGTTCGAACTGGGTTGGTTGAAGAGCAAACCCGCTTTGGCGAGGCTGTTGGCAAGCCTTTCGATAGTCTCCTCGGAAAAGCTGCTGGTCTGTTTAAGCTGGTCCATGGTTTGCGAGGAGGCTTCATTGAATGCACAGATCAGGTCGAGCTCTTCCTCTTCCTTCACCACACGTTTGATAATTGTTATGGCTGTTTCACTCAAAGGGAAGGGGAACATGCCCTGTTTGCAGATAACACCCGTGGCTTTTTTGAATTTGTCTTCCAGTGTCAACTCTGTCATTGTATCTTCTCCATTCCTATCAAAGGTGGTTGTCTATATCCATTACTACATTTATGTTGCCGATCGGCTTCCGATGTTTTATTGGGGACATACCATAATATGGGCGCATTTGACAGATTGTCGTAGAAAAAAATGAAAACAGGTTCATCATTTTATAGCAAGGAGTATTCAGATGGTCGATGCAACATTTGAAAAAGTCACGACATCGGATAAACCTCTCTTTGGTCCCCGGAAGCTGTTGTTGTGCGGGTTTCCATCCGGAGCCCAACCCAAGTTTGGAACCGTTCTCGAAATGGTCGGTCTGCGGGAAGTCCCAAAAATATGGGTGTCGGATGATCAGGGCGACATGGCGCTGTCAGCACTCTTGCAGCTTCCCGACAACAGCGGCGAGTCTGTTTCTTCGAATCTTCCACGGGCAATCGTTGTTGCGGGTATTTCACAAAACGAACTCATCAGCCTCATGACGGTGTGCAAAAAAGCCGGTATGATGAATGCGTTGTGGGCCACGCTGACGCCTACGTCGGAGAACTGGACCATCCAACAGTTGCTTGCAGAGCTTGCAGCAGAACGAAAAGCCATGACCAAGAAATCATAATGCCTAACTTAAGAGATGCAACAGAGAAGCGATTCGAATGGTTGGGTGCATGGTTGTATGACAACCCCGTTAAGGTGTTGCTGGCCACGTGTCTGCTGGTGGGATTTTTTGTATTTCAGATTCCCTCCATCTCCATCGACACCTCTTCGGAGGCCCTTCTCAAGAAAGAAGATCCCAGCCTTTTAGAATACAACCGGTTCCGGGACCAGTTTGGCCGGGCAGAATTGATTGTCATCGCCGTTCAATCCCCGGAAATATTCAGCAGCACCTTTTTATCACGGCTTCAATCTTTCCACCAGGACCTTGAAGACGAGATCCCCTATCTCCGGGAGGTCACCAGCCTGATCAATGTCCGAAGCACCCGGGGAGACAAGGATAGTCTCATCGTAAAGGATCTCCTGGAAGACTGGCCCGAGCATCCGACGGACCTGGCACAGTTAAAAAAAGAGGTCTTGTCGAACCCGTTCTATCTCAATTACCTCATATCCGAGGATGCCCAGGTTACCGCCATCATCGTTGAGACAGAAGCGGCAGTGACAGACAAACCTTCGCAGACTGAAGATTTTCTGGATGCATTTGATGAGAAGATCTCTGAAACGGCCTCGCCCGGAGAAAAGCCACATTATTTTTCGGAAAAAGAGAATAAAGAAGTGGTAATGGCCATCAACCGGGTGGTAGGGCGCCACAGCAAGAACGACTTTCCAATAACGGTATCCGGAGGCCCGGTGGTGGTGAATGCTTTTAACCAAGCCACCATGAGTGATATTCGCAGATGCATTGTGCTGTCACTGGTATCCGTGGCATTGTTTCTAGGGATTCTTTTTAGAAGGATTTCCGGCGTGATCCTGCCCATGGCCATCATCAATTCCGCCCTGTTTTCCACCATCGGCCTCATGTCTCTTACCGGAATTCCAATCAAGATTACCACCACCGTTATTCCGGCTTTCCTTTTGTCTGTAGGTGTTTGCGATTCGGTACATGTGCTGGCTATCTTCTATCGGATGCTTGACCGGGGACAGAGCAAAAGAGAGGCCATTGCAAAAGCCCTGGGACACTCGGGGATCCCCATCGTTATGACAAGCCTGACAACCGCTGCCGGCGTCCTCTCTTTTCTCTTTGCCGACTTGAGAGCCATTGCAGAGATCGGTATTTTTGCCGCTGCCGGCGTAGTGCTCGCTCTGTTGTACACAGTTGTTCTATTGCCGCCGCTGCTGGCATTGACGCGGATCACAGCAAAACATGACATGCCTGCCCGCATGGGGACCATGGATCGGTTTCTCGAAGCAATTGCCGTTATATCCACTTCCCACCGGAAAAAAATCATGGTGGCCGGCGGCTTAATTTTTATGGTGGCCTTTCCGGCGGTATTTCTGCTTAATTTTTCTCACAATATCGTCGAGTATTTTCCGGACGACTCTCCCTACAAACAGAATCTCGGTTTCATCGACACCCGACTGAAGGGGAGTATCACTCTGGAGATTGTGCTGGATACCCATCGTGAAAACGGGTTGCATGCGCCTGAAGTTCTCAACCGGATCGAGTCGTTTGGCAGGCAGACGGAAACGTTCCACCAGGACGGTATCGCCGTGGGGAAGGTCTTTTCTATTACGGACATTTTGAAGGAAATCCACCAGGCGCTGAATGAGAACGACCCAGCCTATTACAGTATTCCACAGGACCGGCGCGTTGTGGCACAGGAACTCCTGCTGTTCGAAAACAGCGGGTCGGACGACCTGGAACGCATCGTGGACAACCAGTTCAGCCAGACGCGAATCACCATCAAAACGCCCTGGGTGGATGCTGTAGTTTGCGAGAAATTTATCGATAAAATACAGCAACGACTGTCAGATCAATTCCAGGATTCCGCGTCGGTTCATGCCACGGGCCTGATGGCCCTTTTGGCAAGGGCTATCAGCGCAGCCATTTACAGCATGACAAAAAGCTATCTGGTGGCGTTCGTCGCCATTACAATCCTGATGGTAGTATTGATTGGAAATTGGAAACTCGGACTTGTGAGCATGGTTCCGAACTTTTTACCGATTCTCACGACCATGGGAATTATGGGTCTGTTAAATATCCCCCTGGATATCAACAGCCTGATGATCGGAAGCATTGCCATCGGGATCGTGGTGGATGACACGGTCCATTTCATCTACAATTTCCAGAAATATTATGAGCGGACCGCAAATCCGTATGAAGCGGTGCGGGAGACGTTGCTGGGGACCGGGCGGGCGCTTCTGATTACGTCACTGGTTCTATGCACCGGATTTTTTATCCTCATGTTCGCGTCCCTGAACCACCTGGTAAACTTTGGTTTCTTTACCGGGATCACCATCTTGATTGCTCTGGCGGCGGATTTTTTCCTGCTGCCGGCAATTATGGTCCTAATGAGTTCATCAAACGCAATCCAACCAAGTTAGAATCGCATTGGAAAGCAGCCGGTTGGCAGATTTTATCCGCCCTCGCAGAATACCACGGGCTTGCCCGTGGACGAATGCCAAAAACATAGGTAGATTGCTACGGCGTGATGTCACCCCACAGATGAGGCGGATAACCACGGAGTAGCCGAAGGCGAAGACGGGTATTTTAATGGGACCACGGGTTACCCGTGGGGATCCATATAACCGATAACGGTAGCACTAAAATGATGAAATATCCGGGCGGGTGTTTGCCGGATATTTCATGAAGGGTTCAGCACGAGCGTCGTCTGGGTGTGTGCCTGGATCGCTTCATCGCTGAACCACCAGTAAACTTTTTCACCGCTGATGAAAGGTTTGATCTGGTCCTTGGTGTGCGGATGAAACAAGCGTCCGCTCACGCCGCCCGGCAGCACAGCCAGAACTTTCTCCGGATCACTCAGATCGGCCACCATGCGCATGGAATCCGAGACGATGACGTCGAAAGGCTTGTTAAAAGCATAATAGTTGCGCAACAGCGTTTCGGAAGAACCCCCCACCGGAATCTTTCCACTCCCCACCAGCCCTTTTCCGAAGCCTTCCCGCCGGATCGGGCTGACATGTTCGATGGTGTGTATTTTTCCCCACTCCCATTTGTCTGGTGAATCTCCCATTTCAGCTTTTAACTGGTCCGCGGCTTTACGGCCTGCCCGGAGGAAAAGGTCGTCCCGTGTCTCTTTAATCTGCTTCGTCGAAATGTCATCGAACCAGGGAGAATCATTCTCTTCCACCATTTTAAACAGTCTTTCCTGCCAGAAGTACCAGTTGTCCAGCAGTGTTTCGCTAAGGTCCTCACCCAGTTCGTCCTGAAAGGTCATCAGTGCAAAAAACCGGTAGGTGGACTGGAAAATGGCCGGAGCAGCTTTGTCGGCGTCGTCATGAAAATCCCATGCTGAAAGTATCCGGCCCATCTCTGCGGTTTCCTGGCGGGTGTTCAATGCTGCAGCCATGATCGGCGCAATGGTTTTGGCCATTAGATTAAGCGTGTCTCGCTGGTATTGCCAGTGATCTTCAGCTGTTTTCAGGCCCGGTGAATCCAGGAGCTGTTTCAGTCGCCGGTATCGAAAGGAGGCTGCAGCATGGGAAGAGTAGTAATAGGGATAGTCGCTCGGGGGGGTATAGTGATTGCATGTCCCCACCCACCCCTTGTCCGGGTTGAAAGCATGCGGCATTTCTTCGAAGGGGATCCAGCCCTTCCAGTTGTCGCCGCTGTCTGAAACAACATAAGGAAGGGTGCCGTCTCTCTGTTCCCGGATGGGCAATTTCCCGGAGGTCTGCCATCCGAAGTTGCCGTCTGTGTCTGCAAAGGCAAAGTTAAGCATGACAAAGTTGAGATTTGAGAGGGCAGAACGAATTTCAGGAGCAGATCGGGCATACAGAAGCTTTTCCAGCCCGATATCCGGCTGGATGGTTTCGAAGGGCGCCCACCTGAGGGTCAGGACTCTGTTCGTCTTCAGTTTCGGGAAAATATCAGACACCACCGGTCCCCGGCGAGTCATGCGAATTTGAATGGTTTCCTGACGGATACCGTCAGGGGCATTTTTGTCCTTGATGGAAAGATTTTCTTCCAGAACGGCAAAGGGCATCGAGGTGTCCCCTTCCATGTAATGGTCGGGGTTTGCCGGATCGATAGTTTCCACATACAGATCCTGGGCATCGCCGTAGGAATTGGTAACACCCACGGCAACATGCTCGTTACGAAATATAATCATGCCGCCCAAGCCTGGAAAGCCGGCTCCCACAACGCGAAGATCAGGTGTTATCACTGCACAGGGGTACCACGGGCCGGGCAGGATTCGGGCATCCAGATGGGGGTCGTTGGCTAATATGGGTTTGCCGCCGGGTGAAAACCGGGAAGAAACCACCCAGTTGTTGCTGCCGATTTTCAGGGGGCCATCTGAGAGATAATCTCTTACCTCCGAGCCCGAGGTCAATCCGAGCGGTTTTTGCAAAGCGTTCAGGGCATATCCGTTCCGGGCATTATCAGACAGGTCATCCGGATTGAGGTTGAGGGGGAAAAGGCTCTTGGCTTTTTCGGGACCGATGACGTCCACCAGCATCTGGGCAATGATTTCCGTCTTGAGGTTGGCTGCGGAATTCCAGCTCAAAAGATAGGCCAGGGACAGAGAATCCTGAATGGTCCATTTTGTGGGGGTAATCCCGGCCAGTTTGAATTCAAGATGGTGGGTATCCTTGCGGGTTTCGATGTAGGCGTTGACGCCGTCAACGTATCGCTGAAGCAGGCGCCGGGGTTCAGGTGCCAGGATGTCTGCCTGTTGTTTGGCGTTGCGAAAAAACCCAATGGTACGCATGCGGATATCCAGTGACCTGGCCTTTTCTCCGGCGAGTTCGCAGATTCTTCCCTGGGCAAAGCGACGGGTGACCTCCATCTGGAAAAGCCGGTCCTGGGCGGTGACAAAACCGTATGCCATCATGGCATCATCTCTGTTCCGGGCATAGATATAGGCCATGCCTTTTTCATCCCGCAATACTTTTACGGGTGCTTTCAGGCCGTTCAATTTCAATTCACCGCTGTCCTGATAGTCGTTCAGGAAAGAGCATCCCCAGAGAAATGCGCAACTGATGACGAGGAGCGAAACGGTCTGGATCATCCTTTTGTAGTTGGTTTTCATGTCTGAATAGCCCTCTTCATTATTTGCAGTCCACCGAAACATATTCACTATAAACAGAGTTGAACTAGCGGCCGACAAATAATCCTTTTTCGATCTGTTCGGTATAACGGTCTCTAAGAAACTCAAACAGTTTCTCGATCGAAAAAAGATCATCCGTCAACCTTCGCAGGAGCCATGGTATTTTGTTACCCATAGTTTTACAATAAATTTTCATGCGGTTGTACTTAAATGATCGATAGGGCATTTCAGTATAAAGAGTTTGTTTCATACGTCGTTGTGTGCGGTTGAGCATGAAAATTTATGTCAACTACGAACAGGGTTGTCCACAAAAAATCAGATCAATAAAATTCTTACACGATTGTTATGCTGAAATCAGAAAGAGTGCCACCAACGCTACTGCAACGCCGAGCCACTGGTGGCGGTTGAGTCTTTCCTTGAGAAAAAACCATGCCAGCATGACGGTGGCCGCTGGAAAGAGGGAGGAGAGCATAGCGGAGATATCAAGACGGCCGATGTTGGTTGCCAGGGCAAAGAACATGTTGCCCATGACATCACAAATGCCTGCCAAAGAAATAAAGGGGAGTTGGCTTTTTTCAGGGACCCGTGCATTTGAACTGGCTATAAACAGAATTGACATTATCAGGAGCGACACGCAGCGTGTTCCCACAAGAGGCCAGAGAACCGATTCCTGGATAGCTCTGTCGATGAGGATAAAAAAGAGACCAAAACCGATTCCAGACAGCAGGGGCAGGGTAACCTCGGTGTGACGGTATCTTTTCTCTTTTGTTTTTGAGAAGGAGAGAAGCCAGACTGAAGACAGCGCCAGGACCAGCCCCAGTATCTGGGGGACCCTTGGTAAGCCCTCTTTAAAGAATGCAAAACTGATAGGGATCAGTGCCGTAACAATAGCGGACAGGGGTGCAACGATACCCATCCGGCCCCGGGAGAGGCCTTCGTACAGGGCGATAAGACCCAATACCCCAAAAACACCTGCCAGTCCTCCGAAGACCATATCCCGCAGTGGTGGGAGTGATTCTGAAAAAACCATTGCAAGCAGGAAGAGAAACGCGGCCCCGATCAGTTGTGAAAAAAGAACCACACTGATAACGCCGCTCTTTCGCGATGCAAACCCGGCGCTGAAATCCCCGGCGCCCCAGGTGATGGCGGAGCTGAGACCATAAGTGATTGCCAATGCTTCCGGACCGATCATAAAATCGGCCCTCCAACTTTATTCGTAGAAGGCCCTAATTTATATTTGGCAAAGGCCAGAAAAAGGATCAACCCAAAGACAAATGTCCAGGGGAACCATTGAAAGGATTGAATAAAAACCAGGTTCTCAAGAAGTTGGGGTGCAAGATCGGGTTGTTTTTCTAAAATGCCGGGTCTCAGCATGGCAATAAGGAATGCATAGAGCAACCCGATCATGCCGTAAGAGAGATTCATGAAAAGTCCTTTGAAACTCAAAACCGTGGCGCGTTGATGCGATTCCGTAATGTGATTCAGATAGTGACTTACAAAAAATCCGATGGTGTAGCTTCCGCTGTAGAGAATAACAACCGGGATCAACCCGTAGAGCGGTTTGAAAAAAGTCATGCCGTAAAAACCGACAATGGTGGTGGTGCTGACCATGAGCAGGTTAAACCGGGGCGTATGTTGCTCGACCATTTTCATGGATATGCGTGGTATAATAATACCTATCAGGGCCATACCGGAGCCGATGATGCCGAACATGGCTTCGGGAATTTCGATGAGCCGGTAATATTGACTGCCCAGTGTCCCTGCCATGCGGATGATGCTGTCAAAGAGGAGCCCTGCTGCGATAATGATCATGGCAAAAGGGGTCTGCAGAATCCATTTGCCGGCCCCGAGTGTCTTCATAAGGATTTCCCTGATGGTGAGCCCGCATGTTTCAAGAGCGCTGCATTCGTCATTTAATAAGGTCGGGTCTGAATCCGTCATGCGCAGTGTTGAATATAAAGTCAGCAGGGCCATAATAAGGGTCAGGTAAATGGGAAATCGGATGGTGACATCCTGCGTCAGGGAGACCTGCCATCCAAACCAGCCCATCAGGCGCTGCATAAATACCGGATCGTAGATAGCCGCACCTATTGCCATGGCGAAAATACGTCCAATAGCGCGCATACGCATTTGCATGGCCAGGACCTTGCTCCATTGCCCATCCAGCCCCACCTCCTTCAATGAATCGAATGCAATGGCCTCATCAGCACCGCTGGCAGCGGCTTCGGCGGTACCACTCAGAACGCGATTGACCAGGAAGATGGCAAACAACAGGGTCGGATGCCCCAGGGGGACGATGCACAGAAGTAACAATTCGGCAATCATCAGGAGACTGGAAAAGATGAGCATGTTCCGGCGCCCCCAGATGTCTGCCAGGGCACCGGATGGAACTTCCATCAATACAATGGCTCCAGCCCAGACGGCATTCAAGATGGCAAATTGGGAAATGGTGAGACCGAAATCGAGAAACAGAATCGTGAATACGGGGTAGTAGAACCGGGCATTGAAAAAAACCCGAAAGGCAATGAACATGCGGATATTGTTCAATGCAAATGGTGATGAAGCGGTTTGTGTTTTATTCATGTCTCTGTCCATCTTTAATAACTGCGGTGGTGTAGCGGCAACGATCTTCTGTTCGGTTCTGCAAGAAAAAAATCAGTCTCAAACATAGGCATTCATTAAAATTTTGCAATATGTATATATAACCTGAATTGAGCGATTTTTATCTCGATCTGCACCGATCTCTTGCGGATCGAGGGTTCGCAAAAAGCCTCGACAGATCCACGGGTATGCCTGTGTTTTTTGCGAACCCTTCTCCATCAAGAT
>QMMS01000170.1 GCA_003647375.1 Deltaproteobacteria bacterium | reverse complement strand
TCCAGAGATCTCTGTACTGTGTAGCGTGAGTCCACGGTCTATGGACTCACGCTACACAGTACAGAGATCTCTGGATCAACTATTTATTTATCTGCCAACGACATTCTTCCCTGCCAGGATCTTCCCATCGTGGCACGATTGTCCATCGATGCAGATGCTGCACAGATCCGGCACGCCCTCTCGTTGATTGAATCCACCTCAAGCGGTTTGTGCATTCAAGTGCTCTCCGATGAAAATGCTGTCGACACTGAGACCGAAAGTACGGGTATTCCGGTTTGTAATAGTCTCAAAGAGGTAAAATCGTTCGGCCAGCATCTGAGAGATGTCTGCATACAAGTGAAGCCCAGACAGCCCATCGTGGTTTTGGTACCGCACAATTATGGTCAAGTACTCGGTAATTATGCCAGCAACTGGCGGCAGGAACCGTTTGATTTAATCGTTATCGACGAAATTCCCGACAGACAAGCACATTTTGTTAATATCGGCCGTCTTCACAACAATATCGTGCCGGTATCATTTTATGGCGTAAGTTAATGTCAAAAAAAAGAAGAACAGACAATGAACACACTCACTCCGATCCATGAAATCGATGTGCCCGAACCTCAGATGGAGGAAGCCTATTCCCATCGGGTTATAGAAAAGCAAATCAGTTTCAAAGGTCTTAAAAAACTGCTTGGGGCAGCCGACATCAGTAAGGCTGGTGATCGCAATACAGGTCTTGCCCCGGAAAATGACATGGTCCGGGAATCTGCTCGCATGATTCTTTCTTCCCTGACACTTCAGCATATTTACGACCATCCTCTGACCGATGACAATGGCCGTTTGGATGCGGTGATGCGAGTTGGGTATGATATTGATCATGTGGTTTTCAATTCTATTTCATCCATGACTTTGGGAGATCTGAAAAATTATCTGCTGCGCAGTAACGGTCAAGAGATCAAACGTATCGGCAGGGGACTTACACCGGTCATGGCGGCAGCTCTATGCAAATTGATGGATGCCCATGAGCTGATTTTTATACCACGAAAAATTTTCACCCCAACCAAGGCAAGAACCTTGATAGGGGTACCCGGAAGCCTGTCGTTTCGGATACAACCGAATCATCCAAAGGACAACCTCGATGCTATCTCCCTGATGGTGTATACGGATCTATCCCTTGGTATGGGCGACTGTCTCATCGGTGTGAATCCTGCAGAAGGTTCCATTGATACTGTCGTTTCCGTGATCACTCACCTGGACAAACTCCGCCGGGAAACCGGCGCCCCGACACAGATTTGTGTTCTAGGCCATGTTAAGGTCCAGTTGGCTGCGCTCAACCTCGGCGCCCCGGTTGAGATCCTATTCCAGAGTTTTGCAGGAACTGAGCGTACTCTGACCGAGGAATTCGACGTGACGGTCCCCTATATGGACGAGGCATACACTACCATGATCGAAAAAGGTCCGTTGCGGGATGTGGCCCGTCAGTTTATGTATTTCGAGACAGGACAAGGCAGTGAAATGAGCTACCGTAAGCATAACGGGATTGACATGAGCACTTGCGAATCACTTTGCTACGGGCTGTGTCGTCGCTACGATCCCTTTATGGTCAACAGCGCAACCGGTTTCATCGGACCGGAAACACATCTGAACGATTTCGAACTGATGGTGTCCAACCTGCAAGACAATTTTATGGGAAAACTCCTCGGTCTGCCTATGGGAGTAAGCCCAAGCTATACCCTTCACGCAGATACCCATATAGAAGGCCAGCAGATGACCACCCATATGGCTGCCGCTGCCGGTGCCAATTTCTTTATGGACATCTACCTAGGAACCGATCGCATGTTGGCGCATTTTGTTAATAGCGGGCATGATGATCAGACCCTTCGGGAAGTGCATAATCGTATCCCCGCACCCGAGTTTCTGGAGTGGGCAAAGGAAAAGGGCATTTTCGAGCAGTCGCCTGATGGGCAGGTGACTCGTGGCTCCCAGTGGGGAAATCCACGATTGTTCTGCGGATCCGTAGTTGAGTTCCAACGGCTCCGAGAATCCTTGCCATCGGCGCCCGGGTTCGACAATGCTGGACCGCGCCCTGTAAATGAGGTTCAACGGACGTTGCTGCTCAATCAGTCCGTCGGTCGGGAGGCGGTGCACAGCCGCCTGCGGGAGGATGTCCTTGAAAATATAGATTTTCGTGTATTCGCCACCTCGGCTCAATCCCGGCTGGAACACTTGAAACGGCCGGAACTGGGCACTATGCTTTCTTCGGAAAGTCTGGAAAGCATCGGTCCCGAAAACAAGGATATCCAGATCGTAATTACTGACGGCCTCAGTGCCGAGGCGGTTCATCACAATATCCATGACATGCTGAGCGTTCTCGAAGACGGCCTAATGAGCCACAACTTTTCCATTGGTCGGCATATCCTGGTGCACTACGGCCGGGTCAAACTGGCAGAGTGTATTGGCGATACCGTTTGCTGCAAGTTGGTCATTGTACTAATCGGCGAACGCCCCGGGGGGAATGCCCTGGCTTCCAGAAGCATGTCCGCGTATCTAGCCTACCGTCTGAACGATACCGAGGTTCGAAAACAAGCTGTCAAATACAGCGGGAGCCAGGGAATTCGTTATGAATACACACTGATCAGTAATATTTACATGGGCGGGCTACCAGCTCTGGAAGCGGGTAGTGTCGTGACAGAAAAAGCGATTCAAATCTTGACTCACAAGGCTGCAGGTAACCGGCTCGAAGAGATCCACAAGGAATCATTGAACAGAATAATCTAACTATTTTAGATGTTTAATATTATGATTTTAGACCATCAATCATGTGATCACAACATCAACATTTAAAAGAAAGGGGGGTGAGTTCAAAATAATTTTGTCGTAAGGTGTTCGAATCCAAAGGTATCCAATCCACGCTAATTCAAGAAAGGAGTATAAGCCATGTCACTACTATTAAGATCGAATAAAAAACTGTTGTTTCTTGTTGCTGTGTTTTCTTTTATCTTCGTATTTGGTTCAATGAATGCTGAGGCTGGCGATCTCACCCTGAAGTTTGCCCACCAGAATAATACCTTCGATGCAGATCAACTTCTTGCCGAGACTTTCAGGGATATGGTCGAGGGGAAAATGGGCGGGGCAATCAAAGTAAAGATATTTCCAGGGACTCTGACCACTAGTGAGGAAGAGGCTATCGAGTTTCTAAAGATGGGTAGTGTGAATATCGGAGCAACAAGCGCAGGTCATATAGCTGGATATTACCCGGATGTCCAATTCCTGCAGTTGCCCTATCTCTTTAAAAGTATGGAGCACTATAAAGTTGCAAGGCGTTCAGGAGTTGTAAATGAGATCCTAAGGAAAATCAGTAAAGCCACAGGATTAATAGCGTTGGGTATATACTCGGATTGCAATGGTTTTGCCATAGCCAGTACTACACCCATTACCAAAATAGAGGATGCAAAAGGGGTTAAACTTCGTTGCATGCAGAATCCGCTATTTGTAGATATCTATAAAGAGTTTGGTTTTACCGTTACCCCGACAGACTGGGGTGAACTATACACTTCTCTGCAGACCGGCCTGGTCAATGCCAACGATCTGGGTGTTTACTGCAATTATATCTTCAAGATGAAGGAAGTGGTTAATAGTTATGCCATTCTGAACCAGATGTGGACCCAGAAGATCCTTTTTATCTCCCCCAAAACATGGGATAAGCTAGATGCCACTCAGCGTGATATTGTTAAAGATTCCGCTGAAAGCGCTATTGAACTAGCGGATGCCTGGCAGTATGTTCGGGAACAAGAATTCATTGAAAAGGCTAAAAAGGATGGATTTACGATAACCTATCCTGACACCGCTCCCTTTAAAAAGGCTTCTGAAAAAGTTTATAGCAAGTGGTTTAAAAAGAATCCTCACTGGGAAGCCTGGTACAAGGATATCCAGCTGCTCAATCCTGCAGAGCGTCTGCCGGAAGCATATCAAGGAAAAAGGGATTAGATTGACTGATCCATAGGCAAATGGTTTGTCGGGTTGAACCGGTGTGTAAAAATGAGACTGGCAGCATTCGAGTCTGAACACCGGCAACCCGATAAATCATAATCCTGCTTGACCAGATATCCGGTGCCATTGCAGAGACCGTCAAAAACCACATGGATTGCAACCATGGCTTAAAAAGAAAGCCCGATATGAATGGGAACTTTATAAGGAGAAATTGTTATGGAATATGAAAAAAAAGACGGGCTGATTGGCGTAAAGTTTGATCTGATTCTTGAGAAGATCAAAACAATAAGCAATGCGTTCATGACAATACTACTGATTGGTTTGACTTTACTATTGGGCGCCAGCATTGCCATGAGATTTATCCTGGGTCAGCCAATATCGTGGTCGAATGCCATTGCAAGATATGTTTACATATATATTGTGCTGATCGGAAGTGCTATTTCCTATATGTTAGATGGGCATGCAACCATTGAATCCTTTTATAATATAATGCCCAGACGCTTAAAGATCGCATTTGATTTAGCACACTATCTGATAGTAATGGGGGTCTCCGCGATACTTGTCGTTAAAGGTGCAAAGTATACAATTAGTATGTGGGGAGTACATTCGCCTGTTTTAACGTTCTTTCCAATGGGTGTCGTTTATCTAGCAGTGCCGATAAGTTTCATGATAATTTTATTATATCTTTTGAGAAAAACAATTGGTTTGCCTAGTGAGTATCGCAGAGAATGAATTATCTCCTTCCTAATTGTTTTAAAAATTGAATTTTACACATCTGCGAATTCTAGTTAGAAAATTACGAATATATGGGGGATAACAATGACGTATATCATACTTATGGTGATCTGTTTTGCCCTGCTAATGTTGGTTAGGATACCCATACCTTTTGCCTTGATTGTTTCCACAATGGTTTATTTTTTGGGAGTAGATCTACCCTTGGATATTGTTATTGTACGGATATTGCGGTCGTTTGATTCGTTTATATTATTAGCGATTCCTTTTTTCGTCCTAGCTGGAAAAATTATGTCCGAGGCAAACATTAGCGATCGATTGATTCGTGTCGCCGATCTGATGGTGGGAAGGTTAAAGGGCAGCCTGGCCTATGTTAATATCGTGGTAAGTATGTTCTTCGGCGGGATTACAGGAACCGCCATCTCCGATACAACCGCCATAGGATCCATTCTGATTCCCACAATGGTGAAAGAAGGCTACTCTAAACGGTTCAGTGCGGCCGTAACGGCAGCATCATCTACCATGGGACCCATTATTCCTCCAAGCTTGATGTTTATTATATACGGTTCCATCGCTCAAGTTTCCATTAGAGATTTGTTTTTGGCAGGCGCTATACCTGGTGTACTCGTTGGTTTATCACAGATGCTTGCTGTAAAAATCATAGGGTTAAGAACAGACTTCCCCAGGAGAACCGAAAAGATTCCTTTTATTGAAGGTGTAAACATCGTAAAGAATGGAATTCCAGCTTTAGTTCTGCCCATATTGATTCTGGGCAGTATCATCCTGGGGATTGCCAGTCCTACCGAAGCAGCTGTAATTGCTGTCTTTTATACAGTATTTATTGCCCTCTTCGGGTATCGCACTATGAAGTTTGGAAAACTTATTGACGTCATAAAAGATTCAGCCATTGAAACCGGAAGCGTCTCCATCATCATAGCTGCAGCGGCATTGTTCGGCTGGGCCCTGTCAAATGAGCAGGTGCCTCAGCATTTTGCACAGTTTCTGGTGGATAATATCCATAACAAACTTTTAATATTGCTGCTTATAAATGTTATGCTCTTCACCTTGGGAATGTTTATGGACAGCATTCCGGCAATTATGATTGTAACGCCGGTTTTCCTGCCTTTGTTTAGAATGCTGGAGATAGATCCTCTTCATGCAGGCGTGTTTATGAGTATCAACCTGATTACAGGCCTGGCCACACCGCCGGTGGGATGTTGTTTATTTGCAGCATCCATTATTTCAAACGAATCAATGGAAAAAATTAGCATTACAATACTGCCGTTCTTGGCCGCAAACATTGTCGTTGTACTGTTGGTTACCTATGTCCCGTTCATTTCAATGTTTATTCCGTCACTTTTTAAATAAAGGTAGGTCTGACTCACAATTCGAAGAGGCTAAGACGAACATGGTAAAAGAGAATAAAAAATCTTCATCAAAAACCGAAGCATACGAGAATCTCCGGTACAGGATCATCACACAAGAGCTTCCTCCTGGAGAACTCCTGACTGAAAAAGACCTCATGGCTCATTACCAGATCGGTCGGACACCGCTTCGGGAGATTTTCACCGAACTTCAACGGCAGGGTCTTATTCGCAGGGTTGCAAGAGCCGGCACGTGGGTTGCCCCACTGGATTTAAAATTTGTCAAACAGATTGCGGAGGTACGTATACCCCTTGAAAAGCTTGCCGGGGAGCTGGCGGCGGAAAGAATGTCGGCAGAACAGTTGGAACTGCTCGGCCGGAATCTCGAAAAAGCCGAATCGGACCAATGCCTCCAAGGTGCAGATCTGCAGGAACTGATTAGATTAGAATCCCGCTTTCACCATATCATTTACGCTGCTACTAGTAATAATAAACTTGAGGAGCTGCTGCTCGAATTTCAGGCGATTAGCTCCCGTCTTTGGCACTCTATCTTTTTTACAGAGGAACATCTGAAGAAAATGTTAAATGATCAGCGAGAAATCCTGGATGCACTTATAGACCGTGATGGGGAGCGATGCGGAAAGCTTCTGGTAAAACACACCCAGGCTTATTTTGGTCGAATAAACGGTCTTAAATAGCCTTAAATCTCACAGCAGCAAAGGAAACTGGGCAATATGGGAAATCTTGGGAAGAAGATGTTGTATTTGTCGCGCGCCGATGTTGAATCATTGAACTTATCCATACCGGAAATCATAAGCTGTCTTGAAATGATGTTTATTGAAAAAGCAAACCAACGGGTGGAAATGCCGCCGAAGCCAGCGATCCATACCAACGGCGACGCGTTTCTGCATGCAATGCCGGCCTTCATTCCAAAAATTAAATCGGCGGGGATGAAGTGGGTGGGTGGGTATCCAGAAAACCACAAACGCGGCCTGCCGTACATCACCGGTTTATTGGTATTGAACGAAGTCGAAACCGGTGTCCCTTATGTCCTCATGGATTGTACCTGGATTACTGCCATCCGCACGGCGGCAGCCACGGCGTTGACGGCCAAATATCTGGCTCGTCCTGATTCGAATACACTGGCAATTCTCGGCTGTGGTGTTCAGGGTCGCTACAACCTTGAGACACTGAACGAAATATTTCCGCTTTTAAAAGTCAAGGTGCATGACATTTCAGAAGAAATATCCAGACGCTACGTGGTTGACATGGGTAGCAGATTAGATCTTGATATCGAGATCGCCAACAACCCGAAGCAGGCGGTCAGCGATGCCGACATCATTGTAACTGCCGGTCCTTTTCTCATGGACCCGAAGCCGGTGATACCGTTTGACTGGATCAAGGCAGGAGCACTGGTATGTCCTATTGACCTGGACTCATACGTCAAACCGGATGTTTTTTCGAAATCCGATTTTTTGTGTACTGATGATCTCAATCAATTCAATCATTTCAAGGCAAACGGGTTGTTTCAATCCTGCCCGGATGGTATCGCCGAACTTTGCGATGTGGTCACCGGTAGGGTAGTGGGGCGGAAAAATGGCAGCCAGGTGATCTCCGCCATCAATATTGGTTTGGCACTGGAAGATATGGCGGTGGCACCCATCGTCTACAAAAGAGCAACCGAAAAGAAAATAGGTGTGTGGTTGGACCTGTAAGCCGAAGCGATCGCAACCCGATGGAGTTGGTTACAGTAGATAGACAACGGAGGCTTTTATGCGATATGATTCAAAAAAAGTAGCAGTTCTGGGAGGGGGGCACGGTGCACACTGTATGGCCGCGGATCTGGCTTATAGAGGTTTTAAAGTCAATATGTTCGAAATGCCCGAATTCAAGGGCAATATTTCACTGTTATTTGAGACGAAAACCATTGAAATAGAGGGGTGTATTAAAGGGAGCTTCAGGCTCGAGTGTGTCACTGCTGATATCCATGAAGCTATAGACGGGGTCCGATACATTTTGATCGTTACCCCCGCATTCGCCCACAAGGCGTACGCCAATTTACTTAAAGGAAAAATGGATACGGACAACCAGATGGTCATACTGTATCCCGGGGCATTTGCCGGTTTTTTGTTTAAAACGATTTTGGGTGATGACTGTCCAGTCGTCGCAGAAGCCAACAATCTTCCCTACGATACCCGTCTGGTTGGACCGGGCAGGGTGAAGCTTTACGGCTTCAACGATATCAACATCGCGTTTATGCCAGCAAGACAAGGGCAGGCGTTATTTGAACAAGTTCAAGCGTTGCATCCCTTTGTCCGAATGTACGATGACATAATGGAGGCTGGGCTCAGTATCGTCAATCCCGCATTCCATGCAGGTCTGTGTCTTTTTTCCATTAATGACATCGAAAACTGGCCCAAGCGACCCTTTTTTCTATATGAGCACGGTGTGACACCGGCTTCGGTAAAAATGAATATGGTGCTGGATAACGAAAGAAAGGAAATCGGGCGGGTTTTCGGCTATAATCTCAGGCCCATCGAGGATTTTTCGAACCTGGCTGAAGGATATGCCTGGCGGGACCTTTATAAAGCCATCCACGGCGATATTTCTCTGACGTCCATCTCCGGGCCTCACGATATCGAGAGTCGCTATTTGATTGAAGATGCGCCTTACGGACTGGTTCCCTGGAGCCATATCGGCGGGTTGGCTGGGGTTAAAACCACCTATATTGATACGATCGTTAATATCTACAACGTCATTCACGAAAGAAACTGGTGGGAAGAAGGACGGAACTTACAGGACTTGGGACTGGACGGTATGAGTGTTGACGAAATAAAGGATTATCTCCAGAGCGGATATAAATAGAGTCCACGTGTGGGTTAGGCATAGGATCATCAAGGCATTTATCGTATTTGGATTTGCATACCGAGTTTTTGAAATATTATGGAGCAATAATTTGAAGACTTCTTACGAAGCTAAGATTTCGTAATATAAAAATATTCGTCTACTATTTGGAGAGCCCCCTCTGTTAGAATTACGAAAATAGTATCTTAAAATTGACCGCCGCCAAAAAGTGGTGATTACATCATCTCTGGCGGTATCCTTCAGGTTGAAGACTTTGTAACAATATCTTTGAAACCACTGTGGCATAAATCTGCTTAGAAATTTGGATTAATCTTGGCCTCTATGTAACGGCATGCCCAGAGAGATTACTTCCTGTAATCATGAAAGCTGATCATTATCAGAAAAGGAATTTGAAGCAGACGTCAAATTTCATCAACTGAATCTTCCCATTATTTTCAATGAGCGCCATCGATTAATTCACGAAAACTGCAAAACCACAATATCTTGGGGTTGGGGAGAAAAAGGCAAAAGCGTTGATTGCGCTAATAAGTCTTCAAACCTGAATCTGTGATGTAATGAGAGTATTCACGGTTTCAGGAGCATCAAAAAACCTGTGATACTTGAGATTCCCACAATAATAATTTCCACGCCCACCGGTAAAGATATCCCATTTCTTACAAAAATGCAAAAAAGGGCAGAT
>QMMS01000169.1 GCA_003647375.1 Deltaproteobacteria bacterium | reverse complement strand
TTTTTCGTGAGATCAAGGCGGACGACAGATTTAACCCGGAGTAATAGCGTGCTATTTTGAGGAGTTAAATCATGGCGTCCAACGCCGATATCGCGGAAAAAGACCATTTGTGGATGGGCACTAACTAAAAAAGCCAAGGAGGCAACAATGGAAGAAAGAAACCTGTTAGAAAAATTAGTGGACGTCAGCCCGGGAATGGAAATCTGGTGGGATTCATCACCTGTTATTTATAATAACTGGTGCAAAAAATTGCTCGACAAAGCCGATGCAGCAGATCGAGATCTTCTGCAGGCGCAATTTGACCGGATGTACAACCCCTCCAATCCGGAGACACAGCTTTTCAGGGGTGTTACAACAAATCCACCCCTCTCTCTTCAGGCCATCCAGGACGACATTCCTTTGTGGGAAAAAAAGGCCCAGGAAATTATTGCCGACAACCCAGGAATCGATACGGAATCACTTTTCTGGAAACTCTACCTTTCTGTTGTCAAACTGGGTTCGGATCTGTATCTGCCCCTGTTTGAAAAATCCGGATACAGGGAGGGATTTCTTTCCGGCCAGGTAGATCCCCGCAGTGCCTTTGACAAAGATGCCATGCTCAAGCAGGCCCTCGAAATCGCAGCAATCAATCCCAATGTCATGATCAAGGTGCCGGGTACCAAAGAAGGGTATGAAGTCATCGAATTTCTGACCTCCAAGGGAATCGCCACCAACAATACCCTGACCTTTATCCTGCCCCAGCTGGTTGATTGTGCCGAGACCGTCAAGCGCGGTCTTGAAACAGCCAAAAAGAACCATGTGGATCTTTCGAAATGGCGATCGGTTATTACGCACATGGAATCGAGATACGGAGATCTTGGCGGGCTGAGAGACTTCGCATCTGAAAAAGGCATCGAGCTTTCCGACATGGATGTCAGATGGGCGGAATTGGCCATTTTCAAGAAAGCTTATAAGTATCTCATCGATAACAAGCTGGAGAGCAAGATGCTCTCCTGTTCGCTTCGAATCGGACCCGTGGTGGATGGTGTCACCCGGATTCCGCATTTGGAGGAAAAAGCCGGCTGCGCAACGGTAGTGACCTGTCCACCGACTTTTATAGACCAGTTGATCAACTTTGAGGAGCAGGATAAGATCGTTTTTGAAAAAGACCGCATCCTTAAAGACATTCCCAAGGATGTCATGGATAAACTGATGCAGGTGCCCTATTTTGAAAAGGCCTACGCAGTGGACGGCTACTCCCGGGATGAGTACAATACCCACCCCGCTCTTCAGCGTACGGCAACACAATTCAATAAAGCCACCGAGGAAATGGTTTCATTTGCAGACAAGTGTCTGAATAACGCTTAATATTTGTTCCCTTAAGAAAAGGAGGACGTTATGAAGGTAGGTATTTTAAAAGAAATCAAAATCAAGGAAAATCGCGTTGCCATGACACCGGCGGGTGTCGAGCAGATGGTCGCCCACGGGCATACAGTCATGGTGGAAACCACAGCCGGCGAAGGCTCCGGCTTTTCTGACGAGAGATATGAAAAAGCCGGTGCTCAGATCGAGCCATCCGCCCAGGCAATTTATGAGAAAAGCGAAATGGTCATGAAGGTCAAAGAGCCGTTACCGGTGGAATATCCTTTGATCCGCAAGGGGCAGGTGCTGTTTACCTATTTTCATTTTGCCGCTTCAGAGGAGCTGACACGCGCCATCATCGACACCGGTTCCATAGCGGTCGCTTATGAAACTGTTGAGAGACCTAATGGTTCCCTGCCCCTGCTGACGCCCATGAGTGAGGTGGCCGGCCGGATGGCGATACATGAAGGTGCCAAATACCTTGAAAAGACTTACAACGGCAAGGGCGTCCTGCTGGGCGGGGTCCCCGGGACGGAACCGGGAACAGTCATTGTCATCGGCGGGGGAATCGTCGGTACCAATGCGGCTAAAATGGCCTGCGGCATGGGGGCCAAAGTGTATCTTCTGGACACCAACCTGGAACGGCTCCGATATCTTTCCGATGTCATGCCTAAAAACTGTTTCCCGCTCATGTCCAACCCGGCCATCCTCCGGAAACTGCTGAAGGAAGCCGATCTGGTGGTGGGTGCTGTCTTGGTCCCAGGCGCTGTCGCCCCCAAACTGATAACCCGTGAGATGCTGGGATACATGAAGAAAGGATCCGTAATCGTGGATGTTGCCATCGATCAGGGCGGGTGCTTTGAAACATCAAAAGCCACCACCCATGACGATCCCATTTACGAGGTGGACGGCATTATTCATTACTGTGTGGCCAACATGCCCGGAGCGGTCTCCATGACGTCAACGGTTGCGCTGACCAACGCCACCCTGCCCTATGCCATTCAACTGGCAGACAAGGGGTATAAAATCGCGTCTCTGGAAAATCCCGAAATAGCCAAAGGTCTCAATGTGGTTGAAGGAAAGGTGACCTACAAAGGTGTTTCAGATGCGTTTGACCTGCCTTATGAACCATTTGAATCTGTATTGTAGAATCGATATTTATTTGGAACATGCAAAAATAATCATATGAAAGGAAACTCAAATGAAAAAAGAATTAAAAGACTGGATCGTTCCCTGGCTTTATACGGCAAGAGAGTACAATGTCGGCATCCTGGACAAGGCATGGGCCAACCCTGACCACGCCCGCCTCATGCTCAACGAAAACCCCATTCAGCCCTCGGAAAAAGTGATCGAGGCTGCGGCGCAGGCTATGCGGGACGGCAACCGTTATCCTGACAGCTTTCTGCGGCTGAGAACCAAGATCGGTGACATGTATGGTCTGGGACCTGACAATGTGGCACTTTGCAATGGCTCTTCAGAAACCATCGATGCCATGATGCGTGTCTTCCTGCAGCCCGGAGACGAGTTCATGCTGTCCACGCCGACCTTTGAGCTCTTTCCGCCGCGTGCAGAGCTGTGTAACGCCAAGGTTGTTTCAATCCCTGTCCGGGAAGAAGACCTTCAGTATGATGTCGATGGTATGCTTGCCGCCATCAATGACAGGACGAAACTGATCCTGATCATCAACCCCAACAACCCCACGGGTGTCTTCATCGATGATGTGGATCTGGAGCGTTTCTGTGAAACCGGTGTTCCCCTCTGTGTAGATGAAGCATATCTGGATTACAATACTGACAGACCCTCAAAAGCAGATCTGATCAAGAAGTACCCCCAGGTGTTTCTGTCGGTGACATTCTCCAAAGCTTATGGATTTGCGGGTGTCCGGTTCGGGTTTGTCCTGGGAACCGAAGAGATGATTGCTGCTTTCAACCGTATGTTCCTGCCCTGGAACGTGAGCCTGATGTCCGCTGCTGCCGCTGAAGCCATCATCGACAACCCGGATGAGGTCAAAGACAAGGTTGAGCACAACAACAAGTGGATGGTTATTTTTACCGAAGAGCTACAAAAGCTGGGTCTCAAACCCTACCCGGCCAACGGCAACTACATGCTCATCGATGGCACCATGACGGGCAAGAGTACCGAGGAAATACTCAAAGCCGCTCTTGACGAGAAAATATATCTCAAGAAAATCGGTGAAATCCACGGGAAAACCGGATATTTCAGGGTAACCCCTGGAACGGATGCAGAAAACGAGAAGTTCTTGAAATTTATCCGCGCATATTTTGCATAGCCTTACCTGAAAAGCAGACGGAGTTCGTCTGACATATCATCGGGCATTCCATGAGAGCTTTGATTTGATCCGCTCTCATGGAATGTCTCAATCATCCTGTCGTTATACACCGTCATACACGAAATTCCTTAACCTGATCTGAGCGATTTTTTTCTCGATCTGCACCGATCTCTTGGGAATCGAGTGTTCGCAAAAAGCCTCGACAGATCCACGGGTATGCCTGTGTTTTTTGCGAACCCTTCTCCATCAAGATTTCGGCACACCTCTTCGGGAACAATCCCTCAGCCCAGGTTGTACTATCTCGTCAAAAATGTTAGGACGCTCACAAAAGGAGACCTAAATGGATATCTATTATATTGATGGACAGTACGTAGATGAAGATAAATGTGTGCTGTCCGTTAAAGACATTATCGTGCTAAGGGGGTTCGGCGTATTCGACTTTTTAGTCACGTATAACAAACGCTCCTTCCATTTGAAAGAACATGTCCAACGACTGGTAAATTCAGCCCAGAAAATCGGACTCAAGCTCAAGCACTCCAAAGAAGAAATTTGTGGCATTGTGGAAGAAACCATCCGTCGCAACACCCATCATGATGAATCCAACATTCGCATCGTATACACCGGCGGCATCAGCTCGGATGGCGTCACACCTGAGGGAAACGGCTATCTGATCGTCATGGTGACGCCCAAGCTTCAACTACCTGACTGGTGGTATTCTAATGGCGCTAAATTGGTAACCGCAGAGATCGAACGCTTTATGCCTGGCGCCAAGAGTACCAACTACCTGACAGCGGTATGGGCACTGGAGCGGGCGAAGGCTATGGGTGCCATTGAGTCCATCTATGTGGATCGCAAGAATCGGCTTCTTGAAGGCACCACCACGAATTTTTTCTGTTTCAAAGAGAATAAACTCATAACACCGAAACTGGATATTTTGCCGGGGATTACACGAGGCGTCCTGGTAGACCTGGTTAAGGGTCACTTTGATCTGGATGTCAGAGAGATCCAAAAGGATGAACTGCCTTCCATGGAAGAGGTTTTTATTTCCGCCTCCAACAAGAAGGTAGTACCAATTATCCAGTTGGACGATATCGTCATTGGAGATGGCCGGCCTGGCCGGAGAACACAGAAAGTGATGCAACTTTTCAAAGACTACACCACTGCATACGGACAGGGAAAGGTTTGACATGGAAGCGGTTTTCCATCCAACCAATGACTTTTCCGCCCTGACCTGGGCGGAAATCGATCTTGGTGCGCTGGCACATAATTACCGTGAGTTGCGACGTGTCACCGCACCGTCTGCTGTCATGATGGCTGTCGTAAAAGCGGATGGATATGGTCACGGTGCCTCTCAGGTTGCCCGGGTGGCTCTTGAAAACGGCGCCGATCTCCTTGCAGTGGCACGCATGGATGAGGCTGTCAGACTTCGAGAAGCAGGATTGTCAGCACCTATTTTGCTTTTTGGCCACAGCTTACCCGCATATGTTGACATCCTGGCATCCCAGGATATTCGGGCAGCTCTCAACTCACTGGAGGGTGCCCGCAGCATTTCGGCCGAAGCCGTACGATGCAAGAAAACCATCAACGCCCACATCAAGGTCGACACCGGCATGGGGCGCCTGGGTCTTCTGGCTGATGAAATCGCTGTCCAGTCGCTTTCAGGTGAACAGTTCAAGCATGCCATAAATGATATTCTGACCATCACTGCCCTTCCCGGCATCGAAGTGGAAGGTATTTTCACCCACTTCGCCAATGCAGACAGCCGGGACAAGGACCATGCAAGGATTCAGTTATCACGTTTCACGAAACTGCTTGAATCCTTGAAAAAGCATTCCTTTAGGGTCAAGTATCGCCATGCCGCCAACAGTGCCGCCATTATTGATATACCCGAATCTCACCTGGATCTGGTGAGACCCGGGATCGCTCAATACGGTCTCTGGCCGTCCGATGAAGTAGACAGGCAGCGGATCGATCTCAAGCCGGTCATGTCCATCAAATCGAGGGTAATCCACGTAAAGGCGGTTGGTGCCGATTTTGCCGTCAGTTACGGCAGCACCCATGTCACGCCGCGTTCCACCAGGATCGCCACCATCCCCATCGGCTATGCAGACGGGTATGACCGCATCCTTTCATCCAGGGGTCATATGCTGGTACAGGGTGTGCGGGCTCCCATCATCGGCAGGGTTTGCATGGATCTGACAATGATCGATGTGGGTCATGTGCCGGATGTCAATCTTGAAGATGAAGTGGTGATACTGGGATCACAGGGAGAGGAAACCATTTCAGCAGATGAAATCGCCAAAAGGGTTGGCACCATCAATTATGAAATTGTATCGTCGTTGACCTCAAGGGTGCCGAAGGTATATGTTCGTTGAGTTTGTTGGGTTTATTGAGTTTATTGGGTTGTCCCTAAAAAGTGTTTAACGCTGGGAAACGAATAAACGTCGAACATCGAACGTCCAACATCGAATTTTGAATTTGAAAGATGAAGAAACAGGAGAATGGCTTGGTATTGAATCGCAAAAGCGAGCGCATTCCCCGTCGCTTGCGACGGGAGCCTCAATCTTTGTTTTCATTCAACATTGGACGTTCGATGTTCGATGTTGGACGTTCATCTTTTAAATATTAAGAGTCATAAGACGTATGAATCACCCATCTGAAAATAGAATGGATTGGAAAACCGGAACGTGGCACAATGTCCGGATTAAAAATTCCCAGGCAGAGGTCGTCATCTGTTCAGACTGGGCGCCCATTCGTGGTTTCAAAGATATTATCCTCCAGGATCCAGAGGCTGTTTATGGCGACTTGCTTCCGGAATTGCAAGGTGGCGACATGCGTATCGTCAACCTGGAATGCCCCCTCGTGGACGATGGGGAACCGGTTTCCAAAAGCGGGGCTGTTCTCAAGGGTGTTTCCGGACATATTTCAGGACTCACCACGATTCCGTTCGAGGTGGCTACCCTGGGCAACAATCATGTTTTCGACTACGGAACCAGGGCATTTATAAAAACCAGGGATCTGCTCCATCAAAACAACATCAAGACCGTTGGCGCAGGGATGTCCTTAGAAGAAGCGTCTGCGCCCCTGATCATACCATGCAAGGGGTCCAAGATCGGCATTATCAACTTCAGCGAGGGTGAAGACCTGACTGCAGCAGGGGAAAACCCGGGGGTTTATGGCTGGGACGTCGATGGGGTCGTCAGTCAGATTCAGGAACTGAAAAGACACGTCAATGCCACGATTGTTATCTGCCACGGAGGTGTCGAATATATCCCCTATCCCCCACCCTATCTGGCTGCCGCCTTTCAGCGGATTGCAGATGCCGGTGCCGACCTGATCATCGGTCACCACCCCCATGTACCCCAGGGAGTACAGATACGGCATCATGTGCCCATCTGTTACAGCCTGGGTAACTTTGTCTTCTTCCAGCATACCAAGCTTCAGTTTAGAAAAATCGGTTATTTCGTAAAAGCCGGGGTCGCCGAAAACGGCATCTCCCATATCCGGGTCATACCTTACGAAATTCTTCCCACCAGGCTTCAGTTGTTAAAAAACGATAAGTATCACTGGACAATGAAGAAGCTCAAAGCCATATCAGAACCATTGGATGACTTTTCGCAAATCATCGAAGCCTGGAACGGTTTTATCCGACACTACGGTATCAAAGGATTCCAGAATGAAATAGCAAATATCATGGGCCAGCTTGACAAGGAGCCGGCCAAAGGGGCTGCCATGTTCCGAAACCGGCTCACAACCATGCAACACAACCAGCACCTGGTGGATACCATGACCCGGATCATGGACGGAACCGTTGACCGTGCGCCGGACTGGGCTTTTGACACTGTGGTGGAATGGCTCACACGGCAGTTCAGGTTAAACCCCTGGAAGGAAGTTGATTAACAGTGCCTCTCTCTGAATCGGATAAGTTCAACACATTTCTGGAGAAAAAAGAAGTTACGATACTCATTACGGATTCAGGCCTTGGCGGTATTTCTATCTGCGCGGAAATTGCCAGTGAGTTGAAGCGCAACTGTATATTCGAAAAAGTATCCCTGGTCTATTTCAATGCCTGGCCGGAGCAAAACCGGGGATACAACCGGCTCAGAGACACGGCCGAAAGAATCAAGGTGTTCGACAGCGCTCTGGAAGGGATGATGCGATTCAAACCGGATTTTATCATGATTGCCTGTAACACCCTTTCCGTTCTCTATCACCGTACACAATTCAGTCAACGTGTCGAGATCCCGGTTGTAGACATCGTCGGGTTCGGCGTCGACATGATGACCCAAGCCCTGCAAGGATCATTGGAAGACCGTGCAGTCATCCTGGGAACGGTAACCACCATCGACAGTCAGGTTCATCACGACCACCTGGTTCAAAGAGGCATTCGACCTGAACAGATTATTTCGCAGCCATGTGATCAGCTTGCAACGGAGATCGAAAAGGGCCCTGCCGGTACCATTGTTTCTCAGATGATCGAAACGTTTATGCAGCAGGCCGTCCGAAAGATAGACTCCGGATCCGGCAATCTCTATGCTGCCCTTTGCTGTACCCATTTCGGTTATTGCGAGGAATTGATTCGCGACACATTGGCTATTATCGCTGAAAAGCCAGTGGTAATTCTTAACCCAAACCATCAAATAGCTGCCTGTCTATTGAGCAGTTGCAGGGCGTTTCGCTTTTCAAGTACCGCGATGAAAATAAAGGTGGTTTCAAAGATCACCTGGGAAGAAAAGAAAATTGAATCCATATCGAGCCTGATTCAGTCAATTTCTGCTGAAACGGCAGATGCGTTAATAAATTATGCGCAGATTCCGAACTTGTTTAGGGCTCGCGCAAAAAGGAAATGACGATGAAAAGAGTCTTAATCATTACCGGCCCGGGTGGCGATGCCCAGGGGTGGGGAAACCTTGACGTGACCAAAACCGTCAGCGAAGCCCTCAATTCAGATGGCAAGACGTCTGAAATTGCCTTTGTCAATACCATGGATGATTTTCTCAAGGCCATTGACAATCATGCCTATGATATTGTCTGGAGCGCTCTTTACTATATCTCCGACAAAGAAGATATCGTCGGAATGAATGTTGATGATGATGCCTGGCTGGCGGGCATACTCGACGGGCGCCGGATACCGTATATCGGCCCCAGTGCCCAGACCATGAAAGATCTTATCAATAAAACAGCCACCCACCGTATTCTTAGCGCACAAAATATTTCCGTTCCCGAACACCATCAGGTGGATATGGGTGAAAAAATGCCTGACATTCGATTCCCTGCCTTTGTCAAACCCAGCAGTGAATCGCGGTCCGTTGGGATCAGTGATGAAAGTGTGGTTCAAAACGTAGCAGAACTTCAAAAGCGTGTTGTATTCATTCATGAACAGTTCGAACAACCGGCCCTGATTGAGGATTATCTTCCCGGAGAAGAATATACCGTCTTGATGATCGGCAATGGAAATAAACAGCTATTGATTCCCGGCGTCGTGACGGTCAAGGGCGGCAACAACGGAAAGTTTCCCATTCTACGAAGTGACATGCGCGGGGTCGGTATTACTAAAATCGGCATTCCCGATCATAGTGCCGACAAAGCCAATCAATTGTGCAGAGAAGCTGTCGAAGCTTTGAATTGTTTTGATCATGTTCGTGTGGATATGCGTTTCGACGCCCATGCGAATTTAAAAATCATCGAAGTCAACGGCATCCCGGGGCTAAAACCGATTAAAAGCTGGAGCCCGCAGATGTTTACCTTGTATAATAAATCATCTGAAGGTCCCCTTGAAGATTATCGACTCCTTCTCCATAAAGTCGTGGATTCCGCTTTCACACGCTACAATTTATCGCTTTAATTATGCCCATTGATGTGATAAGGCTTCCTGCGATTCCTCGGAGTTATAGGAGTGTTCAGAATAAGTCCCACGGCTCCAGGGGGTTCCATATTTTTATCCGCCTTCGCAGAATACCACGGGCTTGCCCGTGGATGAATGCAAAAGCAAAGGTTAATTGCTACGGCGCGATGTCACCCCTAAGGCAAG
>QMMS01000168.1 GCA_003647375.1 Deltaproteobacteria bacterium | reverse complement strand
TTTAAGGCTTCGACAAGCTCCTCTTCATTCCCGATCTTCACATCAAAGCAAGTCGCATACTTGCCGACACCAGCCACGTCATGGGCATCGCTGCCGCCCGTAGCCGGCATGCCCAGTCCGGCTGCCACTTTACCGGCAAAGACATTTTCCCTCTCGGTCACTTTTCCGTTCAAAATTTCAAGGGCATTCACTTGTTTCAATGCCGGGCGTTGCATGGCCTTTTCGACGGTCAACCCGATTTCGTTGGTGTTGAATATCAGGAATCCCCTGAAGGGGTGGGCAGCAATAATAAAGCCGTTGGCATCGTCGACTAGCTGTTTCAGCTCCTTAAGCTTGATGATGCCCTGAACATCTTTGTGCATGCCGAATACGAGCATGTCTCCCTGATCCGTGGTAATTTCATTTCCGTTGAACACCAGGATGCCATGTTTCTCACTCAGCGTATGGATATCGGCTGTTTTCCATACATAGTTGTGGTCGGTAATGCATACGGCGTCCAGGCCGATTCTTCCGGCTTCCTGCAACATTTCATCGACGGACGATGAACTGCACTGAGAGGCCGGAAATGTGTGGATGTGCAGATCCACGCAAAATCCGTTCAAGCCCTCAAGGATTTTCTTTTCTTTGGTAGCTTGTTTTTCCGGTCTATCCGGCTGGACGCTGACCCGGGCTTCCGGCTTGTCTTTAGGGACAACCGGGGCATTGCCGGCAAGGTATTCCTCGAACGTCAGATCGGGCTGGTCCTTTCCGGCAGCTTCGAACTTGAGCATGTCTACGGCATCTTCAGCGGCGTTGCAGCATTCGATGATCAGGTTGGCGAAATGCGGGCAGGCTTTGCGCCCCACATGTTTGTTGACGTGCTGAGTGAAGTCATCGCTGTCGATCTTAATGCCGATGGCGTTTTTAAGAAAAGGGATGGCCCGCCGGCATTCTGAATTTTCTGCCCGGATCCATTTGCCATCGATGGCACGGATAGCATGGTCATCGATGCCGATGACCATATCGATTTCAATTTGGTAAATATGATCGTCCAGGGTGCCATGGACGGCCAGGGTCCCGTCGTTGTTGTTGATGATGTTGACCAGTTTGGTTCTCTGAAATTTCAGCATGTTCTGTATACCCTAATTGCAGGTTATGGCGGATCGATTCCTTCTACTATGGGACTCCCCGGCGCAAACGCGGCACAGCTGTTGTAGAGCCGGATGTTTTCCTTTACCATTTTGGCAAAGAACTCTTTCTCCTTGGCCAATTCTTCAGGGACTAAGCCCAACATGTCCTTAGTGAATGCGAGGATCACCGCGTGGCAGCACTCCTCCACCAGCCCTGCAACTTCATTGCAATCTGTAATTTCACCTACCAATCCGCGAATTATTTTTTTCATGCCGGCGCCGATGCATACGCCCACAACCTTTTCCAGGGCACTCTCGATCCCGCTGCACTCATCCCGACTGAACCTCGTAAAAGTTCCCTTGGCATCGATGATCTCCAGCTCGGGCAGACGAATACGGAGAGTCACCTCGGCATCGGTCAGAGAATCCTGAAGACGGCAGGTAGCGGCAAGGGTGGTCTCATCGATCTGCTCGACACTGGCGGCTCGATTTCTTGAATAGCACAGCAAATTAGCCATGATTGTATACTCCAGACATTAAATATATGTCACTGTAATTGCGAATCGAAGCACTAAGGACGATATGTCTCCGGCAATACGGCTTGGTCTGACCATTCCTCAGGAAATTTTTGGTCAGGGTTCTCTTCCAGTTTTTGCTTCCGTTTTTGTAAACCAGGCCGGGCGAATTCCATATGGCCTTCCTTCAGCGTCCGGCCGTTAATGACTGCTTCCGAACGCAAGCGGTGCCCCACGGTTCTTTCCATCTGGCGTCCCAGCCAGAGTATTCGGTCTACATCATAGCCGTGTTCGATGCCCATCTCGTCAATCTGAACCAGTAGGTCTTCCAGGCAGGTCAGCCCGACAAAGCGGGGATCCTTATAGTAGTAGTCCCCTGTTCCAGGAACCGGGCAGTCATCCAGAAAGTTGGCTGGCTGCCCGCCCATGCCACCGATGGTGGCTTCGAACTGGGTAATCCCGGCCTGAAGGGCCGCCAGGATAGATGCAGATGCCACGCGTTTGGTTTCGTGGAAGTGAGCCAGATGCAGGTCGGTATTGGGTATAGCATCCAGAATCATCGAAAAATAGCGATATACATCGGGAGCCGAGGCACTCCCGTCATGGTCGGCATGTTCGATATCGTGGGCGCCGATCTCCAGCCAGCGCTTGGTAAATTCAACGGCATCCTTCATGTCCGTGGCGCCTGCTATGGGACTGCCCCAGATGGTGCTGACCGTTCCACACATCATGATGCCCGCATCGGTACACTTTTTAATGCAGCGTTCGGCTTCGGCCCAATAGTCCGGCAGGGTTGTACCGGAATTGGCAAAGTGATGTTCCTCCTCGGTTGACACCATCATGAGAATACGATCCGGCCCGACGCCTTTCTTTTTCAGCTCGATGGCCTTGTCCACCGACCCTTCGCGGATTGTAACCGCCGTTATCACAATATCATCGATATCGATACCCTTCCTGGCACAGCGCTTTTTGAAGCGGTCGCTGCGCAAGTGAGCCAGGATCTCCTCGGCATCACTGAACTGCGGCATCAGATAAATATTACCAAGATTGGTCACTTCGATGTTGCGGCAGCCGGCAAAAATGAGTTCCTCAGCATAAAAAATCTTAGCTCGTGTGGAGATAAATTTTTCCAGATGCTGAAAGCCATCTCTGATAGTGATGTCCCCGATGGTAACTTTTCTGGGCATCCGTGGAAATATTTTCCAGTAATCATATTCCGTCATTCTTTTACTCCTTTCTTGTTTCAGGTAAAACGAATTTTTATCACGAAAACACGAAAGTACGAAACCACGAAAAAAAGATGATTAATATAATCTTTTGAAGATCACCAATTTATTTTTGGAGGTGACACGCAATTTTAATTATTTTCGTGTTTTCCAGATTTCGTGTTTTCGTGATTGAAGTTGTATTTCTCTAAGTTCGTCATTCTAAAATTCTACTTGCCTTTATAAACCGGTTTACGCTTTTCGCGAAAGGCGGCAAGACCCTCCAGCCGATCTTCTGTGGGGATGGTGATCCAGTATGCATTTGATTCAATAGCCAGGCCCGTGTGCAGGTCTGTTTCCAGGCCACAATTGATGGCATATTTGGCCTGCTCGATGGCGATGGGACCGGCTTCGCATATGGTTTCCGCCATTGCAACAGCTTCATCCAGCAGCCCTTCAGGTGGACAAATTCGATTAACAAGCCCGATTCTCAGCGCTTCTGCAGCATCGATACGCTGACCCATAAAAATGAGTTCTTTGGCTTTTCCTTTTCCAACCAGCCTTGGCAGTCTCTGTGTCCCGCCGGCACCGGGTATAATGGCAAGCCGTGTTTCCGTAAGACCCATGGTTGCGCTCGAAGAGGCGATACGAATATCGCAGGCAAGAGCCAGTTCGGTCCCACCTCCCAGCGCAACGCCATTTATGGCCGCAATGACCGGCTTGTTCAGTTCCTCGATGGCAGTAAACAGGTTTCGGATGGTGGTGATGAATTCTTTCACCTGAATCGGTGACAACGTCACCCGCTCCTTTAAATCCGCCCCGGCACAAAAGGCTTTCTCTCCTACAGCGGAAATAATAACCACCCGAATGTCCGTATTGAAACGCACAGCTTCGATCTGCGCCTTCAAGGCATGCAGCATCTTGAAATTGAGCGAATTCATAATCGCCGGCCGATTCAGTGTGAGGATCAATATGCCGTTTTTTTCTTCCTCTAAGAGCACTTTTTCACTCATCATCCATTCCTCCGATAGAGTATTAATATATCTATATTGCTTGTTCCAAAACCAAGTCATCAAAGCGGCGAAGCCGCGCTCCATAAATTTTGCTCTGCAAAATTTATTTTAGCATCCAATATACCGTGATATAACAATCCGCTGCACTTCTGACGTACCTTCTCCGATCTCTAAAAGTTTCTGATCTCGATAAAATCTTTCCACGTCATATTCCTTCATCAGCCCATACCCGCCGTGAATCTGGACTGCATGATCGGCCACTCTTCCCATAACCTCGGAACAGTATAATTTGGCCATGGCAGCTTCTTTTTCAAATGATCTTTTGTGATCCCTCAGCCAGCAGGCTTTGTACAAAAGATTTCTGGCACACTCTATCTCCATGGCACAGTCTGCCAGCTTGAAAGCAATGGCCTGGAATTTTGAGATGGGCTGGCCAAACTGCCGGCGCTCCCTGGCATACTTCAAACCAGCTTCATAAGCTCCCTGTGCGCCGCCAAGCCCCATGGCAGCAATGGAAAGCCGCCCGCCATCAAGGGTCTGAAGCATCTGGTGAAAACCGTCTCCCTTGTTTCCCAGGATGTTCTCCTTGGGTATTCGAACGCTATCAAAATAGAGTTCTGCCGTACTGGAAGCACGCCACATCAATTTCCTGTGCATGGGAACAGCCTTGAATCCAGGTGTTCCATGTTCCACTAAAAAACAGGAATACTCCGGTTTCCCATTGGGTCTCGTGCCTGTTATCGCCTGTACCGTTACGCCCAGGGAAAGATCGCAGGCCGCATTGGTAATAAATATTTTCGAGCCGTTTAAAATCCATTCATTTCCTTCGAGTACAGCGGTGGTCTTGCTCCCCCCGGCATCTGATCCCGCGGTTGGCTCAGTCAGTCCAAATCCCCACAGTGCTTCTCCAGAGCAGAGCCTGGGAAGGTATCGTTTCTTTTGTTCATCATTGCCAAAATAGTAAAGGGGACCGATACCCAGGGAATTGCCGGCTGCTATGGTAGCTGCCTGAGATCCGTCGACCCTGGCGATTTCTTCGACGGCAATGATGTAGGAAAGATAATCCAAGCCCTGTCCCCCATATGCCTCAGGAACAATCATTCCGAAAAGACCGATTTCTCCCATTTTCAGCGTGATCCTGGATGAAAATTCTTCATTTTCATCTAATTCAGCGGCAATGGGTGCAATTTCTTTCTTGGCAAACTTGCGGACTTCTTTTCGAATCATTTCTTGCTCAATGCTTAGGTCAAAATCCACCCAGTCCTCCTTTAGCAACGAATTTACATAGTCAATGATGTTCCATGGCACCACATGAATATTGAACGAGCGCTCGGTCGGATTAACTTATTATTATTCGAGCTGTTTTGTCAACAGCTTTATATGAAATCCAAGCCTGCCTCCAGGCATAGGCGATTCCGGGCGAATCAATCATATCTATTTGATTTTATATTCTTAAAATTTGAAACACTCATCTTAGGTGCCTCTTACAGGGGCGCAAAAAGCCAGCGGAATCGCTTGACAACAAAAAACAGGCCGTGATACTGTTTGTTGACCGAGCGCTCGCTCGACAATCCAAAACGGATGGCACTCAGGACAATTCCTATGAACCAACATTTAATCCGGACGCAGGATGTTCCAACCCAAATCAAAAACCCTGACCTAGTTGAACGACGGCGGCGGCAAATTGTCGATGCGGCGTCAAAACTCTTCATCGCCCAGGGTTTTCACAAAACAACCACGCGGCAGATCGCCAAGGCCTCTGGTTTTTCAATCGGATCACTCTATGAGTACGTAACATCCAAAGAAGATGTATTGTACCTGGTCTGTGAGTCCATTCATGCGGAAGTGGAAAAAGGCGTGGCAAATGCCATGGAACGAACCACAGGCGGCAAAGAAGTACTGTCCGAAGTTCTTCGTGAATATTTTCTAGTATGTCACCGAATGAGCGACTTAATCCTGCTGATCTATCAGGAAACGCGTTCTCTGCCAACGGTCTGGCGCAAACGTGTCCTGGAAAACGAGCTTCGAATTACCGGAATTCTCGTACGCGTTCTGGCTGAGCTTGTCGATTCCGGAGAGTTGTCGGGTCTCGATGAAAAAACCATCGAGATCATGGCCCACAATATCTCGGTCCTTGGACACATGTGGACCTTCCGAAGATGGTTTTTGTCCAGTCATTACAGCATTGACGCTTATATTGATATTCAAACAAAATTCATCATTAAGACAATGTCATCCCTGAAACCGTCAAAACAGTAATGGTATGGGAGGGAGAATGAACGAAACCGCTGTATATCAACCCAAGCACCCCATCAGAATCGTCACGGCAACAGCACTTTTTGACGGCCATGACGCAGCCATCAATATCATGCGCCGGATACTTCAGGGAACCGGTGTGGAAGTCATTCACCTGGCACATAACCGATCCGTTGAAGAAATTGTAAAAACAGCGATAGAAGAAGACGTCCAGGGAATTGCTGTTTCCAGTTACCAGGGCGGTCATGTGGAATTCTTTAAATTTATGATGGACCTCTTAAAGCAGAACGAAGCCTCCCACGTAAAAGTTTTTGGCGGGGGAGGGGGTGTCATTGTGCCGGATGAAATCAGAGAACTCGAAGCCTATGGTGTTTCAAAAATCTATACCCCTGAAGACGGTGCTCGCATGGGTCTGCAGGGAATTATAAACCACATGGTCGAGATCCTTGATTTTTCGACGCTTCATCAGACCGAACTCGACATCACCCGGCTTTCTCCTGACAACAGCTCTCTGGTTGCCAAAATGATAACGGCGGTAGAACAAGCCGATACCAGTGCTGAAGACAGCATGACCCGGTTGCAAACGGAGTTGCACGAAAAATCAACCCAGAGTCGAATACCGGTTATAGGTATCACCGGAACCGGCGGCGCAGGGAAATCTTCTCTAACGGACGAAATCATCCTGCGGTTTCTCCTGGACATGAAAGATATCAGAATTGCGGTCATCAGCAGCGATCCTTCAAGACGAAAAACAGGAGGCGCCCTTCTGGGAGATCGAATTCGTATGAATTCAATCAAGAGCTCCAGGATATATATGCGTTCACTTGCAACCCGTCAGTCACTAACGGAAATCCCGGAAGCACTGACCGATGTAATCCATGTCGTCAAAGCTGCAGGCTTTGATTTGATCATAGCGGAAACAGCCGGTATCGGGCAGGGAGACTCGAGCATCGTGAATCTGACGGACATTTCCATGTATGTGATGACCAGTGAATTTGGTGCTGCGTCCCAGCTTGAAAAAATCGATATGCTTGATTATGCGGACCTGGTCGTCGTCAACAAGTTTGAAAAAAGAGGTGGTGAAGACGCTGTCAGGGATGTCCGCAAGCAGGTCCAGCGAAACCGGAATCTGTGGGAGTCATCACCGGAGGAAATGCCGGTATTTGGCACCATCGCTTCGAAGTTCAACGATGACGGCGTCACAGCCCTCTATCATGCCATCATCACAGCCATCCAGGAAAAGACAGGCGTCACGTTCAAAACGGAAAGATCCACTCCCCCCGGCAAAACATCGACGTCGAAAACCATTATCATTCCACCGGAGAAAACGCGCTATCTTTCGGATATTGCCGGTTGCATCAACCAGTATCACAAGAAGACCAAGACCCAGACCGAACTGCTCCGCGATGAATGGCACCTGGAAGAAGCAGAAAAGTGTTTTACAGGCACAGCCGGAACCGGTGTTGACCGACCGGCAGAACTGAAAGCAAAAATCCAGGAAATCAACGCCAACATCGACAAAGACTCTCGTGCACTGACCAAGGAATGGGAAGAGGTCAAATCCGTATACAGCCGGGACGAGCTCGTCTATAACGTGCGAAATCAGGAAATCAGGGTACCCCTCTTCACGGAATCACTTTCCCATCAGAAAATTCCTAAAATTTCGCTTCCGGACATTAAGGATCCCGGAGAAGCCTATCGCTGGATGCGAGAAGAAAATGTATCAGGTCGTTTTCCCTTTACAGCAGGCGTATTTCCGTTAAAGCGGGTCGATGAAGATCCAACAAGAATGTTTGCCGGCGAAGGAGATCCCCACCGCACAAACAACCGCTTCAAACTTCTTTCTGAGAACTACGAAGCCAAGCGGCTGTCGACCGCCTTTGACTCCGTGACCCTGTACGGGTTTGATCCGGACAGGCGTCCGGACATCTACGGCAAGGTAGGTACCTCCGGCGTCAGTATCTGTTCCCTGGACGATGTCAAAACCCTCTATCACGGATTTGAACTCTGTGCGCCAAATACATCCGTCTCTATGACCATCAATGGACCTGCGCCGATTATTCTGGCGATGTTTTTAAATACAGCTATCGATCAACAGGTGGACAAGCATCGCAGGGAAACCGGGCAGAATCCATCCCCCGAATCCTACCAGGAAATTAAGGCGGACGTTCTTTCAAATGTCCGAGGAACTGTTCAGGCAGATATTCTAAAAGAGGATCAGGGGCAAAACACCTGTATTTTTTCGATTGAATTTGCATTGAAGATGATGGGAGATATCCAAGCCTATTTCATCGATCATCATGTTCGCAACTTTTATTCGGTGTCGATCTCAGGATATCATATAGCAGAAGCCGGTGCCAACCCCATCACGCAGCTGGCCCTCACTCTCGCAAACGGTTTTACCTACATCGAATACTACCTTTCACGGGGAATGCCCATCGATGCCTTTGCCCCCAATCTATCCTTTTTCTTTTCCAATGGGATGGACCCTGAATATACGGTCATTGGGCGGGTCGCCAGAAGAATCTGGGCCATCGCAATGCGAGAACTATATGGGGGGTCAACACGATCGCAAAAGTTGAAATACCACATCCAGACATCGGGTAGATCGCTCCACAGTCAGGATATCCAGTTCAACGACATCCGAACGACCCTGCAGGCCCTGTGTGCTGTTTACGACAACTGCAACAGCCTCCACACAAATGCCTTTGACGAGGCCATTACGACCCCCAGCCACGAATCCGTCCGTCGGGCACTTGCCATTCAGCTCATTATCAACCGGGAGTGGGGGCTTGCAAAAAATGAAAATATGATTCAGGGAAGTTATATCGTAAACGATCTGACCCAGCTTGTGGAAGAGGCGGTTCTGGCGGAATTTGAAAGAATCAGCGAGCGCGGCGGGGTCCTGGGCGCCATGGAAACAGGCTATCAGCGCAGCAAGATCCAGGAAGAATCAATCTACTACGAAGGGTTGAAACATTCAGGGAGTCTGCCCATCATCGGCGTCAACACCTTTAGGGATTCTGATAGCGTATTTGACGAATTGAGTGAAAGCGTTGAACTGTCTAGGGCCACCGTGGAAGAAAAAGAATCGCAGTTGAAACGCCTTGCAGATTTCAATAAGAGAAATGAGAAAAAAGTCCCGGAGGCTTTGGAAAAACTCCAAAACGTTGTCCTTGCAGGCGACAATATGTTTGAAGAACTCATGAATACGGTCAGGGTATGCAGCCTGGGTCAGATTACCCACGCACTTTATGATGTAGGAGGCCAGTACCGACGCAACATGTAATATTTCCGTTTCAGAAATGGCTATTTTCCCGATGAGCGGCGTTCTCCGCGCGGTTTTTTCTTCGACGTACCGATGTACGCCTCAGGAAAAACCCGCTTGTGCGGCCTTGCTCATCGAGAAAATTTCTCATTTCTGAAACGGAAATATCCCAAATACGAAATACTAAACACAAAACACTAATAAACAGAGGTTCTTATGAAAGAAGCAGTCATCGTCAGTGCGGTAAGAACACCGCTGGGAAGCTTTAATGGTTCTTTGGCGACCATCGGTGCAACCGACCTGGGTGCCCTC
>QMMS01000167.1 GCA_003647375.1 Deltaproteobacteria bacterium | reverse complement strand
TCCAAAAAACAGCGCTATCGCAACGATATTTAGTATAATAACAAATTATTATATAGTATTTGCCATGTTGTTTATGCAACTATGGGGTACCCTTGGCTGAGGGACTTATAACGATTTTATTTTGACAGAAAAGCTTAGTTTTTCTATATTCAATTTAAATTTAGGGAAAGGAATAAGACATGGCAAAACGGATTACAATTTTGGGCGCAGGGCCGGGCGGATACGTGGCTGCCTTGAGGGGGGCGGAATTAGGTGCCCGGGTGACGGTTATCGAGAACGACAACCTCGGGGGAACCTGCCTGAACTGGGGATGTATTCCCACCAAGACCTTGAAGAGTTCGGCGGAAGCGGCCAGGAAAGCGGAACGGCTCAAGACCTACGGCATCGATTTTAACGGGGAGATCCAGCCGAATTTTACGGCCATCATGGCCCGCAAGGATAAGGTGGTGTCAACCCTGGTGAGCGGTATCGACAAGGCTTTCAAGGCCGGAAAGGTGACGCTGATCAAGGGAACCGGGGAAGTTGTCGACCCGCACCTCGTCCGGGTAGTAGACCGAGCGGGGGCATCCCACGAAGTGGTGGGGGATAAGCTCATACTGGCAACGGGTTCCCGGCCCCAGGGTCTGCCGCATCTTTCCTTCGACGGCAGGCACATCCTCTCCTCGGACGATATTTTGAAACTGGAAACTGTGCCACGAAAAATCATTATCCTGGGCGGGGGCGTTATCGGTGCCGAGTTCGCATTTATTTTCAAGCAATTCGGCTCAGACGTGACCGTTGTGGAAGCCATGGACCGTTTGATTCCTTTGCCGAACGTAGACGTGGATATGAGTAAGACGCTGCTTAGGGAAATGAAAAAAAATAAAATTACGGTTCACCTGAAAACCACCATTGCCGGTTTTCAACCCACAGCAGAAGGGCGGGTGATGGCTACCCTCGGCCCATCGCCGTTTTTTGAAGAGACTTCCCATGCGTCTTCTATAGACCGTCAACTCCAGGCAGATGCAGTTTTTCTAACAGTCGGTCGTGCACCCAACTCAAATGGCATTGGACTCGTACAGATGGAAATTGACCTGGACAACAAGGGGTGGGTCCTTACCAATGAGAAGATGGAGACCCGGGTTGCGGATGTCTATGCCATCGGAGATATCCTGGGACCTAAAAAAATCATGCTGGCACATGTGGCATCCATGGAAGGTCTTGTGGCCATGGAAAACTGTCTGGGCGGTCAACGGCGGATGGACTATGATGCTGTGCCGTCAGGAATTTATACGTTCCCGGAGGTGGCCGACGTTGGCCTCACCGAAAGTGAAACAAAAGCCGCGGGAATCGATTTTAATGCAGACACATTTCTCTTCAGGGAGCTGGGAATGTCCCAGGCCAAAGGTGAAATATCCGGACAGATCAAGATGATAACGGAGAAGCAGTCCGGCCGTATTCTGGGTGTGCATATTATCGGAGAACATGCCACGGAGCTGATCGCGGAGGCGGTTCTGGCTATCAAAATGGGTGCGACCGCCCGGGACCTGGCACAGACGATCCATGCGCATCCGACCCTGGCTGAGGGACTCTGGGAAGTTGCCCGCAAAAGCTTGTCGCATTAGGTTGCGGCACTGATTGCCTGGTATTTTTTTGTGATCATTTTGAATTCGTCGTCCAGTTGATTCAGGTCCTGGGGAGTGATTTCACTTGCCATTTCCATTTTCAGATCCGACCATCGGGACATAAAAGAGTCAACTTTAGTTTTCATTTCAGAAATGCCGTTCGTGTCCGCTTTTTTCGAAAGTTCGGTATATGTTTTGACCGCCTGGTTGTATTCCGATAAAAATCCGGACATCTGCTGTTTTTCCTTGGAGGGGCCGCAGCCCATTAGTGCCATAAGTCCTAAGATTGTGGAAAATACTATGATGGTAATCAACAGAGTTCGCGTTCTTGACATGTCTATCCTCCTAAATAGAAAAATGAATATCATTCATAAAATATAATTGAATAAAATATTTCAATAGATTAAAATTTATAAATAACTATTTTTAAAAAATCAAGTAAAATTTGACATTGACTGATTTTTTTTAGGAATGAAACCTATCATGGGAGATACACAATGACGCATTCTGCTGAAATCATACGGGCAGACTATACGAATCCAAAACAACGGTCGGCTATACCTTATTTATTAAATGCCTATGCAAAGGGCTTGCTGGGCTTTCGAAGGAAAATCAAAGATCATGTTCTGGATGCACTGGTGCCTGGTTTGGAGCGAACGCAAAATGCCGTTGTCCTGCTGGCGAGAACAGAAGGGGAATATGTGGGCATGGCCATCTGTTTTCTCGGCTTTTCGACGTTTCATGCAAAATCCTTGATAAACATCCATGATTTTATGGTGTTGGAAGATTTCAGGGGACAGGGGATTGGCAGGGCGCTCTTGGGGGAAATCGAAACCATTGCTCGTGACATGGACTGCTGTAAGATAACCCTCGAAGTTCAGGAGAACAATACTACTGCTCGCAGACTCTACCGCAGCGGTGGCTTCAAGGATTCGTTCTTGGACCAGGAAGCCGGGAGTCAACTCTCCATGACCAAAGAATGCCATCTAAGATAAGCATTTAATAAGCTGTTGACGCAAAAGTATCGTTTTGACATACTTGATTTAGAAAAAAGCAAGTTCCTATCTTTTGGATCATCTATCTACTGGGGGAAAGTCGATGGCTTGTGACTGCAGGACGCGATAACTTGCGCCACGATTTTTTTCAGTATTTTCTGCACAAAACATACTGTTGTAAACAGGCCCTTTCTGAGAGGGAAAAAATCATTAATTTTTCAAAAGGAGATGCTAAATGAAAAGACTATTGTTTGTGGGATTGTTGATCGTCAGTTTTGTATTTGTTGGTGCAGGCAGTGCTTTTGCCGGCTCGGTTCTGGATGAGATCATGGCGGCCGGGGTAATAAAAGTCTCCACGGATGCCAATTATGCCCCGCAGAGTTTTCTCAACGACAAGGGTGAACTGGAAGGCTTTGATATCAGCGTGGCCAAGGAAGTTGCCAAACGCCTGGGTGTAAAGGTTAAATTCATAACACCGGACTGGGATCTTATCACTTCCGGCAATTGGGGTAAACGCTGGGATCTCTCCATCGGTTCCATGACTCCCACCGTGGAGCGTACTAAGGCACTTCATTTCACCATGCCCTACTACAGCACACCGGCCCAGTTTGCCGTACACAAGAGCAACACCACCATTAAAAGCCTCAAGGATCTGGCCGGCAAACACATCGGTGTAGCCACCGAAACCACCTATGACCGATATCTGAATAATGATCTTGAGCTTGTGGGGACCAAGATTAAATTTCAGGATTGGAAGGCGGGTAAAATCACTACCTATCCCACAGATGCCAACACTATAGAAGATCTGGCTCTGGGTGACGGTGTCCGGCTTGACGCAATAATCACTGCCAAAAACGTCATTTTTGAAGCCGCGAAAAGTGGTTGCGGCAAAGGCTGCCCTATTAAGATGCTGGGTGATCCTGTCTTTTATGAGCATCTGAGCTTTGCCCTTGACAAGAGCCGACCCAATAGTGAGTCTTTGCTGAAAAAACTGAACGAGATTCTCGCTTCCATGTACAAAGACGGAACACTGGTGGATCTCTCCGAGCAGTTTTACGGTGTGAGCCTCATTCCCGAGCTATAGTATGGTTGTTATCTCCGGTTTCTCTCTATTATTTTTTTTGCATAGGGGAAACCGGATGTTCAATTGGGAAAACATGATTCCGTAAACAGTATACAGTTTGGAGACGACATGAACCAATCCAACAGTATTGCGGGGCGAGGAATTCCCCCGGAAGCCCTTGCGGTGTTGAAGCAGATAGATGCCAGACGCAAGAACTTCAGTCGAAATTTAAGAATTTCCCTTGCGATTTTGGTGCTGCTGATGGTTGTGGGCCTCGTGGTGCTGGGTCTCGACTTTAAATTTATGTCCAAGTGGATCGGGTTTATTCTTACGGGACTCGGGTTTACCCTGCTGGTATCGGTCCTGGCAATAAGTCTGGCATGTGTTTTAGCCGTCATCGGTGCCCTGGGCAGACTTTCTCGTAATCCCATTTTCAACGCCATGGCCACCCTTTATGTGTCGTTGATACGGGGCACACCTCTTCTGGTGCAGGTTTACATGTGGTACCTGGCCCTTCCCCAGATCGGTGGTGCTCTTGAGAGGCTTGGCCTGGTGGGGATTCAGAAATATCTGACCCTGCCTGCCATACCGGCCGGTATCATGGCTCTCGCCGTGTGCTACGGTGCCTATATGACCGAAACGGTACGAGCCGGAATTCAATCCATAAAGATCGGCCAGGGTGAGGCGGCCAAAGCGTTAGGTATGACCGGCGCGCAGACCATGCGCAGGGTCATCTTTCCCCAGGCCCTGCGGGTCATTATCCCTCCAGTCTCCAATGAATTTATCGCCATGGTCAAGGATTCTTCACTGGTTTCTCTGATGGGGGTCTGGGAACTCAGCTTCCGGGCCATAAAAATCGGGCGACGTTATTTTCAATCCCTGGAGATGCTGATCCTGGTGGCGGCGATCTACTGGGTGATGTGCATTGTCCTGCAGACCGTACAGGAGAGAATCGAAAAACATATGGCCCGGGGAGAGAGAGGGGAAAACGGATGAGCAACAATAACGTAATGGTCAAAATTCGAAATCTTCACAAGGTCTTTGGCCAGGATCTGCATGTGCTGGACGGTATCGATCTGGATGTGAGTGTGGGCGAGGTGGTATCCATCCTGGGTCCTTCCGGATCGGGCAAAAGCACCCTGCTGCGGTGTATCAATTTTTTGGAAGAGCCTACCGCCGGGACCATTGAGGTGGATGGTGTGGCTATTAAGGCCGGTGAAAAGTCAAAGGACCATGCCGCAAAAATCCTTGATATCCGCAAAAAGACCGGGATGTGTTTTCAGGCCTTTAACCTGTTTCCCCACATGACCGCCATCGGAAATGTCATGGAAGGGCCCGTAACGGTATTGGGCCAGACCAAAAAAGAGGCCACCCCCTATGCCGAGGAGCTGCTTGATTGGGTTGGTCTCTCTGATAAACGCGATGAATTTCCGGCGCGACTTTCGGGTGGTCAGCAGCAGCGTGTTGCCATTGCCCGGAGCCTGGCAATGAAGCCCAAGATAATGCTTTTTGATGAACCGACATCAGCCCTTGATCCTGAGCTGGTGGGTGAGGTAGTGGATGTAATGGAGCGCCTGGCCAATGAGGGCATGACCATTATTGCCGTGACCCACGAGATGCATTTTGCCCGTGATGTTTCCAGCCGGGTGTTTATCATGGATGGCGGCAACTGGATAGAAGAGGGGTCACCAGAAGAGATGTTTACCAATCCCAAGGAGGAGCGCAGCAAGCAGTTCCTGGCTCATATTCTTTAACCTGAGTTGAGCGATTTTTCCCGAAGAATCCGCATGACTCATGCGGCAAATTATGGTAGGCGGATAAAGCATACGGCTTATTAAAAATTTGATAAAGCTTTTACCGAAGGGAAAAAGAATATGACATTAGATTTGAAATTTATCCGCGCCCAATACCCTGTTTTCAGCAACCCCGAAACAGCACGTTGGGCCATGTTCGAAAACGCAGGCGGCTCTTATGTCCCGCACCAGGTCATCGACCGCCTGCACGAGTTTTTCCAGTTCACCAAGGTCCAGCCTTACGGCTCCTTCCAATCTTCTATTGCCGCTGGCGAGAGCATGGATGCCGGCTACCAGGCCATAGCCGGTCTGCTTAACTGTCATCCGGACGAACTGACCCTGGGCCCTTCAACTTCCATGAATACTTACGTGCTGGCACAGGCTGTTCGGCCAACATTAAAGCCGGGGGACGAGATCATCGTCACCAACCAGGACCACGAGGCCAATATCGGGTGCTGGCGCCGAATGGAGGAGTTCGGGGCGGTCCTGAAAGAGTGGCGTATCGATCCGCAAACCGGTGAGCTTTCCCTGGAAGATCTCGATCGTCTGATCAGCGGTAACACCCGCCTGGTCTGTTTTTCCCTCTGCTCCAACATCGTGGGAACCATGAACGATTTTGAAACCATCTGCAGCATGACCCATGATGTGGGCGCTATAGCCATTGGAGACGGGGTATCATTTGCCCCTCACCGGGTGCTGGACGTAAATGCCAGCGGCCTGGATTTTTACCTGTTCAGCACTTACAAGACCTTCGGGACTCATTTGGGGGTCATGTGGGGCAGGCCAGCGATTCTGGACAACATCGAGCCCCAGGGGCACTATTTCAACAGGGATATTCCACGCTACAATTTCAACCCCGCCGGCCCCCTGCATGCTCAAATCGGCGCGCTGGCCGGTCTACGGGAGTACATCGAGACCGTGTATGGGCACCATTTCGATGATTCGCAACCCGGCTTTCACGCCAAAGCCACAAGGGTATTCGATCTTTTTGCCGAGCACGAAACCACTCAGGCCAATCGGATTTTAGAGGCCGTCAAGGCCATCCCCGGTTCGAGAATCATCGGCCAGGATCAAGCCCAGGCAGGATCACGTGCGGCAACCATTTCCATTACCATAGACGGCATGTCGTCGGGTGATGCCGTCAAAAAGCTTGTGGAAAGGGATATTGCGGTCCACAACGGGCACTTTTACGCGCTTCGCTGCATAGAGGCTCTGGGCATTCAGGACCCGGAAGATGGGGTCGTCAGGATAAGTCTCGTGCATTACAACACCGAGCAGGATGTCAGCAGGCTGGTCGAGGCCTTGGGAGAATTAGTTTGAACCAGTAAATTCCGCAATTCCATAAAGAAATCAACTACTAAATAAAATGTAGACCGATAAAGATTTGGTTATGCCGCCAGATTTATAAGGATTGAAGATTCGATTTCATAATCTCAATTGGCACGCTTTTGTAAGAAAGGCTAAATCTTCACTATTTTATGAGGTTGTCAGCTTAAGAATCGTGAAACTAATCTTTCTTTTCGGTAAAATTAAGTTCAATCCAAGTTAATTTATCTAAAATCCTAAACTTATTCCCTACTCTATGCCGGTTTATCACGGTGCTCTGGGCGATCCGAAAATTCCAGAGGTTGTTTTAACACTCTCTAATAAAGAACTGTTGCGAGTCACTATCAAATAAGCATCGGGATGCCCCCTGTTCTACCCAAATTAGCAGTTTTAGCGCCGCTGTTCTATGTACTACTCAACCGGATCTATGATGTCATATCCCATATCGCGGAGTTTCTGCTTTAGATTGACAACGTTCTTAGTCAACAGATAGGGAAACACGGCCCGTTTGCCTGGGCTCCAGTCCCTATAAACGAGAATGGAACCAAAAGTAATGTTTTCCGCAATAAGGGCGTGGATGATTCGCTCCATCTCCTCTATGTTCTCATCAACTACGATGCCCAGCAAGACTCCCGGTTCCTTGACGCCCAACACATTGATAAATGCATTCAACAGATCCCTGTCCGAAACAATACCCACTATCTTAAAATTCTCATCCACCACCGGAAAGGCCCCCACCCGTGTTTTTTCGATCAGCAAAAGCGCATCCTGAATGGTTGAGGACAATGAAACGGAAACGAGATTCTTGGTCATAATTTCTTGAACCAGAATGCCGGTATTCCTTCCCGTTTCAATCTCCCCGGTCCTTTGGTCATGAAAATACTTTGACGGCATAGCACTTCGGATATCGCGGTCGCTGACGATACCGATCAGGGTGCTGTTTTGTCGCGTCACTGGGAGATGGCGAATCCGATAGCGGGTCATTAACTTCTTCGCCTGGCGGCAACCTTCTCGAGAAAGCGATTCGCGGTATACACCTCTTTCTCACAACGCTCTTCAGCACCTTGCTAGGGCGAATCAAACGGCATAGTGACATGGTAGACACCCTCTTCTAATTCCTTCATAACTTGCAGGCTGCTTTTAGAAAAAACCTTCATCATGGCAGAGTTGGAAAAGAGTACGTCAGCCCAAAAACCCTTGATGCCTTTTTTTTGGGCCAGCCTGACGAGAAGATTGAAAAGATAGGTGGAAATCCCGATATTCTGATAGGATTCGTCTACGACAAATGCGATTTCAGCCCACTGACCGTTTGGCTCCACGAGGTATCTCGCTTCGGCGACGATAGCCCCTTGTCCTGGTTTGCCGACAATACCAACGATGGACATCACATCGCTCCAGTCTACGTTGACGTAGGTCTGCATGCGGGTATGCGGCATGGTCTTGAGAGCGGAAAAATATCGATAGTACACTGATTCGTCTGAAAACCGGTAAAAGAGTCGTCGCATTTCTTCTTCGTCCGAAGGCCTGATGGGCCTGAACCGGATCACTACGCCGCTCTTGAATTGGTGGCACTCGTTGATGTGTGAAGGAAAATAGCGGACGCTTTCTGCCAGGTAGATCTGGTCACGATAGAGTATGTTTTCTCTCTTTGCAGCAGCAATCAATTCGACACGGTTGTCGGGATGTGCGATTTCAATCAATGCCTGTGCCCGCTCCCGGAGTGTGAGGCCCTTGAGACTAGCCACCCCAAACTCCGTTACCACATAATCCACAGCCTCTCTGAAATCGACCCGGTTTTTCAACCCCTCTATGGTGGTAGTTATATTGGTCGTACCATGGCGGTTGCGGCTTGGGAGCCCGAATATAGTATAACCCCCTTCCGAGATTTGGGCACCGTTTACAAAGGCGAGCACCTCAGCCGGTCCGGATGCCACGTCGCCAAGGCCCGTGAGATGAGAGCCAATCAGCGAGTAAGCGTTGAATGGAAGTTAAATTCCGGCCGAATCCGATACTCTATTCAAACGAATGCTCTGTATGATCAATGCGCTGGCCTATATTCCGGCATACTGATTAGCTTCCGTAGAGATGTTTCTATAACTTCGGAAGTAAAAGGCTTGGCAATGAATTCTTGAATGCCGGCTTTTTGTGCCCTGGAAAGGATGTCCCTGTTTCCGAAGGCTGTAATTAAAATGTTTAACGAATTGGCCTGTTTCGTGGAGAGTTGTTTAATAAACTCAATGCCGTCCATCCCTGGAAGGTGGAAATCGATAATGATAATGTCGAAATATTGGTGTTTGATCAGGTCGAGTCCTTCTTCAGCGGTCTCCAAGACCGTAATTTTACAGCCCTCACTTTCGAAAAATAGCCGCAGGGAATCCCTTACCCACTCGTCATCGTCAATCAAAAGAAGATTCATTTTTCTGAGTTGGGCAAACAGATCCATTTTTCGACTCTCAGGCCATGTGTTGTAATTTTATCATGCTTTATGTATCAAAAAAGATGACAACCGCTATTCCGTGAACAGTGTGGGTAACTTCTGTCACGGCAAATCATTTAAAACATTTTGATTTTTATCCAGATATAATTGAAGTGTTTCTAATCCTAATAATCCCCCCGAAGCCAACGGAAAGAGAGTCATTTTGTAGTCGTTGAATTCAGCCCTTAAGCTTTCTGTGATTTCATTGTTTTGAACTTTATTTACGACGACACGATTTATCGGGATTCCAATTTTCGTCAGTTTCTGCTTTGTGCGAACGGCTTCCGAAAAGGACAAGCGATCATTGTTGACCACCAGGTTGATTTTCGTCTCACGGGCGGTAAAGTATTCTTGCAAATGCTGGTTGTCATTGATCAGCTCTTCCAGTTTGGCTTTGACCTTGTCCTGCTCAATCTCTTTTCTGCCAAGCTTTATTTTCGATATGATCTCTTTCTTGGTGTAGATGTTTTTTCTCAGTTTAAGCAGCTCTTTGAGCCAGACAAGGGTGATAAACGGCAGGGAAAAAAATCGCATGGTCAATGCCGTCGGCGCCATATCAAAG
>QMMS01000166.1 GCA_003647375.1 Deltaproteobacteria bacterium | reverse complement strand
TCCATGGTTCAATTCAACGTGGAGTATCACATACCTTTGATTCCGGATGCGGGTGTGGTCGGGATCGTTTTCGTGGATGTGGGCCAGGTGTACGGGGAAGGTGAACCCGTTGACTTGGGCGAAGCACGGGAAACCTGCGGCGGCGGTTTCAGATGGTATTCCCCCATGGGCCCCATCCGGCTTGAGTATGGATATATTCTTGACCCGCAGCCGGGTGATGATACACGGGGGAAGTGGGAATTTTCCATGGGGACGGTGTTTTAACGGTTATCGATCATATGTTCTCAAAACATATTTGCAACGTCAATTTATTTCAAATACGGGTCAATAAACCAGGGTCCAAGGATTCGAGGATGCCAGGGTTCAAGGGATGGTTCATAGCTAATAGCTCAAAGCTCATAGCATGCTATCAGCAACGAGCTATGAGCGATATCCTCACTCGACCCCTTGACCCCCCGGCCCCTTGAATCCTCTTTACGCAAATGAGGTGACAGAAAATGAGATCAAAAACAACGATAGGAGTGGCAATCGCAGCATTACTGTGCATGGTTACCGTGCCTTGTTTTGCGGCAGATGTGGCTAAGATTGGTGTGGTGAATATTCAGAAAATCCTGCTGACATCGGCTGCCGGTAAAATTGCCAAGGTGGAGATCAGCAAAAAAGCGCGCGAGATGGAATCCACACTGAATGGGAAAAAATCAGAAATTCAAAAACTGCAGGAAACACTTGAACGTGAATCTCTTGTAATGAGCAAGGAAAAAAGGGATGAGAAAGAACGGGAGATCCGCATCAAGGTCAATGATATCAAGGTGCTCAAAAACAAATTCGAGAAAGATTTAAAGATTCTCGAAAACAGGGTCGTCCAGAAGATTCAAAAGGAGTTTGAAGCCCTTGCCCAGGAAATGGGTCGGGAACAGGGATACCTGCTGATTGTCACCAATCAGACGGTGATCTATGCACCCAATTCCATCGATATTACCGATGAATTGATCCAGATATACGATGCTGCATTTTCCGAAAAAGGCGGATCGTTCGATTTTAAGACAACGGAATAATGATTGATACAAAGAATACGAGGCGGCCATGCGTACGTATGACATTCAGAAAATAATGCAATACCTGCCCCACCGGTATCCCTTTCTTCTCATTGACAGGGTGGAAACGATCGTCCCCGGGGAGAAGATCATTGCCTTGAAAAATGTGACCATCAACGAGCCTTTTTTTCAGGGCCATTTCCCGGGCATGCCGGTTATGCCGGGAGTGATTATTCTGGAGGCCATGGGACAGGCCGGAGGCGTGATGGTCTATGAATCCCTGAACGAACAAAAGGAAGGCAATCTGGTTTTTTTAACGGGCATCGACAAGGCCCGGTTCAGAAAACCGGTGGTCCCGGGTGATCAGTTGGTTTTTGAACTGAAGCTCTTGAAAAAAAGGGCAAAACTTATCCGTATGGCAGGCGTTGCCACTGTGGATGGGGTCAGGGTGGCGGAAGCAGAAATAATGGCGTCATATGGAGAAAAGGCATGATACATGAAACGGCAATTGTCCATCCCAAATCGGAAATAGGTGAAAATGTCGAGATCGGCGCATTTTCAATTATACGCGAAAACGTAACAATCGGTTCGGGAACAGCAATCGGACCCCATGTCGTGATCGATCCCTTTGTGGACATCGGTGCCGATTGCAGGATCTTTCAGTACGCGGCCATCGGGGCGGAGCCGCAGGCGTTGAAGTTTTCCGGTGAAGAAACCTGGGTTAAAATAGGTCGCGCTAATATCATTCGAGAGTTTGTTACGATTCACCGGGGAACTGCGGAAGGCGGCGGTGTGACCGAGGTCGGTGATGAGAATCTTATCATGGCCTATTCGCACATTGCCCATGATTGTAAACTGGGCAAAAATATTGTGCTCTCCAACAATGCCACATTGGCAGGGCACATCACCATTGGTGATCATGCAACCGTGGGCGGCCTGGTGGCCATCCACCAGTTCGTGCGCGTGGGCAATTATGCTTTTATCGGCGGTAAGTCCGCCGTCGTCAAGGATATCCCTCCCTACATGATTGCCGCCGGAGACAGGGCCACCCTGCATGGCCTGAACGTGGTGGGACTGAAGCGCCAGGGATTTTCCCGCAATACACTGACCATGCTGAAAAAGGTTTACCGACTTATGTTTCGTATCGGTTTGACCCAGAACGAGGCTATTGAACGGGTTGCGGCAGAGGTGGAGCAGATACCGGAAGTTATAACCCTTGTGAACTTTATTAAAACTTCAGAACGTGGGATAACCAGATAGAACCTTATGCGGATCGGACTCATTGCCGGCAACGGACAGTTTCCCATTATTTTCTGTAAAAAAGCCAGAGATGCTGGTTTTGAAATCTATGCGGCGGCCTACAGACAGGAAGCGGACCCGGAGATCGCAGCCCATGTGGATGAACTCGAATGGTTTCACGTGGGACAGGTCAACCGGCTGATTAAATATTTTAAAAAACACCGGATCGACCAGGCCGTTTTGCTGGGGGGCATAAAAAAGACCAAAATATTCAAGGACCTGAAACCCGATATAAAAGCGATATCACTTATTGCCAGCCTGCGCCACACGCACGATGACGGGATTTTGAGGGCGTTTGCCGGGCTGCTCGAAAAAAACGGGATTATTGTGAAGCCTTCGACATTTTTACTGCCAGACCTTTTAGCGCCTGAGGGATGCTGGACAAGGCGCAAACTGGCGCGAGGGGAGATGCCCGAGATCGAACTGGGATGGAAAGTGGCAAAAGAAATTGGACGTCTGGACATCGGTCAGTGCGTGGTTGTGGGCGGCGGCAGCATTCTGGCAGTGGAAGCTGTGGATGGAACAGATGCCACGATAAAACGGGGAGGTGGGCTCGGCAACGGCAATGCCGTGGTAGTAAAAGTCTGCAAACCCAATCAGGACGAACGGTTCGACGTGCCGGCCATCGGGGTGGATACCATTCAAACCATGTCAACGGTGGGGGCACGAGTGCTGGCCATCGAGGCCGGCAAGGCAATTGTTTTTGACCGCGGGGAGATGATCAGGCTGGCCGATCAGCACGGCATCACCATTATCGCTTTTGTTTTATAATAGCTGCTTCTTATGAATCCTAAAAACGGAAAAATTCGTGCTGCTGTGGTCGGGGTCGGCTACCTGGGAAAGTTCCATGCCAAGAAATATCATAAAATGGAGGGGGTGGAACTTGCCGGCGTGGTCGATATCGATATGGGAAGGGCAAAAGAGGTCGCGGCAGGACTGGGCACAAGGGCGTATGCGGACTACCGTGATCTGATCGGCAAGGTGGACGCTGTCAGCATTGTCGTACCCACATCGGAGCACTTCGAGATCAGCCGCGCATTTCTGGAGAATAACGTCGATCTGATGGTGGAGAAGCCCTTTACTACAACCCTTGGTGAGGCCGATGAACTGATTCGAATTTCAGAATCCCGGGGTCTGCTGGTGCAGGTGGGCCATCTTGAACGTTATAACCCTGCTGTGCTGGCTCTCAGGGACATTATTAAAAAACCCTTGTTTATCGAATCTCACCGTCTGAGCATTTTCAAATCAAGGGCCACAGACGTTAGCGTGGTGCTGGATTTGATGATCCACGATATTGATATCATATTTAATTTTGTCAAATCGGAACTTAAAACCATCCATGCCGCCGGCATACAGGTAATTACGGATAATGTCGATATTGCCAATGCCCGGCTCGAATTTGGAAACGGGTGCGTGGCCAACGTTACTGCCAGCCGGGTTTCCATGAAAGATGAACGCAAGATGCGTCTGTTCCAGCAGGACGCATATGTTGCAATTGATTTTGCCAATCACAAAGCCACCATTGTCCACAAGAAGGCAGACAAAGGCGATGGCCTTATTCCAGGTATGGAAATTGAATCCCGCACATTTCCCAAGGGCGACGCTCTGGACGAGGAACTCAGATCTTTCATAGACTCTGTACGGAGCCGTATGAAACCGTCCGTGACAGGGCAGATGGGCCGCGATGCACTGGAAGCAGCCCTGGATATCATGTCACAGATACAGCAGAAACGTGCCGATCTCATGCTTCGCTGAAACCATGAAACCAAAACCAGACAGAAAATGCGTCATGATTATAGCCGGTGAAGCGTCCGGCGATCTTCACGGAGCGAATTTGGTGAAAGCCCTGCAAGCCCGTGAACAGGACATTTTTTTTTGCGGCATCGGCGGCAGGGCGCTGGAAGAGGCCGGTGTCAGAATTATCGTCGACGCTTCCACTCTATCGGTGGTGGGGATCATCGAGGTGGTATCCAAAGGCTTTTCAATCTGGCAAGGGCTCTCCAAGGCAAAGCAGCTTTTGAAAAGCCTGCGACCGGACCTCCTGATCCTTATAGATTTTCCGGATTTCAACCTGCACGTCGCTGCCAAAGCCAAGAAACTGGGTATACCGGTTCTCTATTACATCAGCCCCCAATTGTGGGCCTGGCGTGCCGGCCGGGTTAAAAAAATAAAACAGTTGGTAGATCACATGGCAGTGATTCTGCCTTTTGAATTGGATTTTTACAAAGAACATGGTGTGCCGGCTACCTATGTCGGACACCCCCTGCTGGACGGTGATACCCCGCCGGCCGCCACCGGCGGGGCGGACGACGGACCGGATAAGGAGACAATCATCGGTATTCTGCCGGGTTCCAGGGACAAGGAGGTCATCCGTAACCTGCCGACCATGTTTTTAGCGGCAGAGATGATTCAGCGTGAGTTGGGCCAGGTCAAGTTCGTTGTCTCCCAGGCCCCCTCGGTGCAAAAGGAGCTTATGGATGCGATCATCGCAAACCATGGCGGCAATGTCGAGTACCGGGTGGCCACGGACCAGGTGGGGAAAGTGTTCAGGATGTGCCGCCTGGTGATTGCGGTTTCCGGGACAGTCACTCTGGAAGCGGCCATATGGGGAACCCCCACGGTAATTATGTACAAGTTGTCCCCGATCAGCTACTGGCTGGGTAGAGCCCTCGTCAAGATCGACCACATCGGCCTGGTGAATTTAATTGCCGGGCGGCGGGTCGTTCCGGAACTCGTTCAGCAGGAGGCGTCCCCTGCAAATATTGCCCGCATTGTTTTGGATTTGCTGGGGGACGAGGACAACCTGGAAAGCATAAAAGCCGGCCTGGCAGAAGTCAGGGCAGTCATGGGCAAGGCCGGGGCTTCGAACAAAGTGGCGGAGATTGCTCTTACCATGCTCGATCCTAATGCTGCATAAACAATATTGCATTTTATTGATAGAGTAAGATGACCATGTTTAAAATGAAGCGCCCCATATTGAGAGAACGGTACCATCGTCTGTTATTGATGGTAAAGGACAGATGGGGCCGGTTGCTCATAGCCGTTTTATGCATGCTGGTGATGGCCGGAACGGAAGCCGGGATTCCTTTTTTGATGAAGCCGGTCATCGACGATATTTTCATCAAGCAGGATTTAGACATGCTGAAGCTGATCCCCCTGGTTGTGGTTCTGCTCTATGTTGTTAAAGGATTTGCCATGTATGGCCAGGAGTACCTGATGAACTATGTGGGGGAGGACATCATCAGGAGACTCAGGAATCAGTTGTACGCCCGTATCCAGGACTTGTCGCTGGCATTTTTTCACAGGGAGAAAACCGGGACGCTGATGTCCAGGATTACCAACGATGTCCACATCATCAAGACCATGGTTTCAACATCGGTGACCGGTTCGGTCCGGGATGTATTTTCCATCATTGGCCTGACCGGTGTAATCTTCTACCGGGATTGGAAATTGGCCTTGCTGGCCATGGTGGTCCTGCCCATCGCTTTCTATCCTGTCGTGGAATTCGGGCGTCGCATCCGCAAGGTCAGCACCGGCCGCCAGGAAGCCATGGCGGAGATGAATTCATTCCTGCATGAAACGCTGTCCGGCAATAAAATCGTCAAAGCTTTTGGCATGGAAGCCTATGAAAAAGAACGGTTGAATCATAAGTCCCGCCGGCTTTTCAAATTCGAGATGAAGTCCGTCAAGTATCGTGCGCTGACAACGCCGGTCATGGAATTTGTGGGCGGCCTGGGGGGCGCCGGCGTCATTTGGTACGGGGGCTACAAGGTCATCACCGGTGCTTCCACACCCGGCACTTTTTTCTCATTTCTTGCGGCTGTTATTCTTCTGTACGGGCCGGCAAAAAAACTGGCCAAACTGAATACCCGCGTTCAGGAGGGCATGGCTGCGGCGGACAGGGTGTTCGACATTATCGAGATGGAGCCTGATATCGTTGAACCGGATGTCCCCCGGGAACTAAAGGCGGGCAACCACAGCGTAAATTTCAAAGATGTACACTTTAAATATGAAGAGGATATGGTGCTGAAGGGTATCAATCTGAATGTGGCCGCCGGGGAAATTCTGGCGCTCGTGGGTATGAGCGGGGGCGGCAAGACATCACTGGTTAATCTGATACCGCGCTTTTATGATGTCACCAGGGGCGCCGTGCACATCGACGGCATCGATATCAGGGATGTGGCAGTTTCCGACCTGCGCAAGCAGGTTGCCATCGTTACCCAGGAGCCTATTCTGTTCAACGATACAGTGAGGAACAACATCTCCTACGGCAGTCCGGATGCTTCGAAGGCTGCCGTGGAAAAAGCTGCTAAGGCAGCGTATGCATTTGACTTTATACAGCGTTTTACCGAGGGTTTTGAGACTGTTATCGGGGAACTGGGCAGCCGCCTGTCGGGCGGGGAAAAACAGAGAATCTGTATTGCCAGGGCACTTTTAAAGGATGCACCGATTCTGATTCTGGATGAAGCCACTTCAGCGTTGGATGCAGAATCGGAAAAGCTGGTGCAGAAAGCCCTGGAAAACCTGATGAAAGGGCGTACGACTTTCGTGATAGCCCACCGCCTTTCGACAGTGGGCATTGCCCACAGGATCATCGTCCTAAAGGGCGGTGAAATTGTTGAACAAGGCTCTCGCGATGAACTTCTAGCGCGCAGGGGCACGTTTTTCAAACTCTACCAAATGCAGTTCAGCCTGGACACCGCCGATGTTGACCATGAACCGCAATAGCGAGCGCATTCTCCGCAGCTTGCTGCGGGGTAAGCGAGCGAATCAAAATTAGGCAGAATTCCTTGCGGTCGAAGATTCCTCGCGGCTTGCCGCGAGGTTCTTCAATCCCTGAATCCTGCATGAAATTTGGTATGAATTTTAGCAACAGGCAAATACAAAGGGTATAGCAACCTTATATCACGCGGCGATAAATATGAATAATGTCACCAACCGCTACATCTTCATGGAACTCTTACCGCCGTTCTTGATCAATGTCGGCTTTCTTTTGTTTATATTTTTGATGACCAAAATTCTCGATATCACCAACTACATCGTTAATTACAAAATAGGCCTGACGGTGGTCTTAAGCATGCTGTTTTTTTCCATGCCGCAATTCCTGCAGTTCGTCATTCCCATGTCCGTGATGCTCGCCGTTTTGCTGACATTTCTGCGCATGTCGGGAGATAATGAGATCACCGCTTTAAAGGCCAGTGGTTTCAGCATCTACCAGTTATTGCCGCCGGTGGTACTTTTTTGCGTTATTGGAACCCTGCTGACCATGTTTCTGACCATTTACGGGATTCCATGGGGAAACCTATCCCTGCGTGGACTCACTGCCAGAGTGGCGGCATCCAGCTTCGAGATTGGACTCAAGGAAAGAACGTTTAACGACAACTTCAAGGATGTCATGCTTTATGTCAGCAAAATCGATGCGGGGAGCAAGGAGCTCATGGATGTTTTCATCGAAGACAAGCGCGGTGAAGACATGATCAACACCATTGTTTCATCCCGTGGTAAGCTGATCAGTGATTCGGAAAACCTTTCTTTCCGGCTGAGGCTGTGGGATGGGACGATCAACCAGGTTGATATCAAGAACAGAAGCGTCAATTCAATTCAGTTCGAAACCTACGATGTCCGCTTGAGCATAAAGGAACTCATTCAGGGAGCAGGCGACAGGCGCAAAAACCGGCGAGAGATGAGTCTCGGCGAAATGCGGGACTTCATGAAAACGTCAGAAAAAAAAGACAGAGCTTATAACAAAACACTCCTGGACTATCACAAAAAGTTCTCCATACCATTGGCCAGTGTTGTTCTGGGGCTGATTGCGGTGCCCCTGGGCATTCAGTCCGAGGTGCGCAAGCGCTCGTCGGGACTGGCATTCGGCCTTGCATTGTTTTTGATGTACTACATTCTGTTGACAACCGGGACAGGGCTCGGGAAATCCGGGAAATTGCCGCCGCTGCTCGGTATGTGGGCCCCTAATCTGGTTATGGGTATAATCGCGGCGATTTTCATATTCCGAGCAGGCAGAGAGCGGCCGCTCTGGGCGGATTCCCTGAAACGTGCTGCCAGCCATTTTTTCGGCACATTGATCAAAAGGCGTGATCAGAAGGAGTAGGCGTTTTCTTTCTTCGTTTACGGTCAAATGTTGAGGGCAGCATTGTTGCGCCCGGGAAGAATAGATTGATAATAGCCCCAACGATACTTTCCATTATGCAGAAACCGTTATGTCGATAATTTCAAAATACCTGACCCGGGAGATTCTGAAACAGTTCGGTATCGTAATGATGGCGGTTGTCAGCATCTACCTCATTGTTGATTTTTTTGAAAAATCGGACAATTTAATGAAGGCCGGGATTCCTCTATCTCGGGTAGTGACCTTTTTTGCGCTGAACATTCCTTTTATCCTATCCCAGATCGCACCGGTCGGCATGCTGCTTTCTATCATCATTGTGTTCAGCCTGATGAACAAGAACAATGAACTTCTAGCGTTGAAAAGCGGAGGGGTCAGCTTTTATATTTTGATGCGGCCGGTGCTGATCATGGGAATTGCAGCTGCGGCCGTGCTTTTTCTTTTTTCCGACAGGATTGTACCCAAAACAACATCCAAGGCAAACGCCATATGGATGGGGGAGGTCAAGAAAAAAAGACTGGTGTCGTCCAGGGAAAAGAATATCTGGATAAAGGGTGCCCGGCGAATTACGCACATCACCTACTATAATCCGATCAAACAACAAATTTTCGGGATATCGGTCAATGTATTTGACGATCAATTCCGGCTGATCCGTAAAATTGATGCAGAAATGGGTGTTTTCAGAGAAGGGGCATGGCAGCTGCATGCGTTGATCGAGCAGTCCAGGGACGCAGCGGCAGATGCCTTCGAGATTTTGTATAAAGCGGAACAGTTGGAGGATCTTGATTTCGTTCCCGCAGATTTGTCCAAAGTTGTTAGAAAACCGGAAGAGATGAGCTATAATGAATTGTTGACATATATTCACAAGGTTGAAAGTGAGGGCTATGATGCAACCTTGCACAGGGTCAATCTCCATGCCAAACCGGCCTTTGCTTTCGTATGCATCATTATGAGCCTTCTGGGGACGGGGCTGGCCGTTAGAATGGCTACGGGTAAAGGTGTCTTTATCAACATCACCTACGGTATCGTTCTGGCGTTTTTTTACTGGATATCCCACAGCTTCTGCCTTTCGCTGGGATACGGTGAAATGCTGCCGCCCGTGGTCGCAGCGTGGATCGCTAATTTTTTATTTATCACACTTGGTTTTCTCATACTGGCCTATGCTGAATAAAATGAAAATCCGCAAACGGATTGAGGCGGTCATGCAGAGCAGTTCGAATGCAGAGGCAGGCTGGCTGGGTGTGGGTCTGTCTGTGATCGCAGGGTTGTACGGAATAGGTGTCCGGCTGCGAAAAACAGCCTATGCCAAAGGGTGGTTAAAAAAAAGCCGGCTTGACTGCCTGGTGGTTTCCGTGGGTAACCTCACCCTGGGGGGGACCGGTAAGACCCCTGCGACCATTTACCTGGCCAGACTGATA
>QMMS01000165.1 GCA_003647375.1 Deltaproteobacteria bacterium | reverse complement strand
TTTGCCCGGGCAGTGAGCCGTGAGAGAATTATGGAATGTGAAAAAATGGGTATGCCTCTCAACGATTTCGTTGTTCTCAGTCTGGAAGCCATGAAGGGAATTGCGGGTGAGTTGGGGTTGTAGGGTGAAAAATAGGGGTCAAGGGGCCGAGGGTGGCTGAAAGCTATAAGCTGACAGCAGCATCCCAGCCTCCAGGCATCCTCGCTTCCCAGCACTCCAGGGTCCGAGGGTGGCTAAAGGCTAAAAGCCATGAGCAAAGCAATTTAAAATTCAAAATTAAACATTCAAAATTGGGCTTATACATTCCAGCCCCCTGGCATTATGAACCTAATAAACTCAATTTCTGCAGCAGGTAAAAAACATGACATCCAAGCCACAAAACAAATTCCCTTTTGATCCACACAAGACTCTTTTTCTCATCGACGGCAGTGGCTATATCTACCGTGCATTTCACGCCATCCGCGGTCTCACGAATTCAAAAGGCCTTCCCACCAATGCGGTCTTCGGCTTTACACGCATGCTCATGAAACTGCTGGAAGAAAATATCTCGGACAGAATGGTCATGTTCTTCGACAGCAAAGGGCCAACATTCAGACACGACATGTATGAGGCCTACAAGGCCAATCGCCCACCCATGCCGGAAGAACTGTCCGTTCAGATTCCCTACATTCACCAAGTAACCCAGGCATTCAATATCCCGGCCTTCGGAATGCCGGGCTACGAAGCAGATGACCTGATCGGAACCACGACCAAAAGGGCTGAAGAAGAGGGTTATTTCAGCGTGATTGTAACCGGCGACAAAGATTTGAAACAACTCATCTCCGATCGTTCCATTACCTGGGATCCCATGAAAGATGTCATCGTGGGCTTGAAAGATATTCAAGCAACCGGCATCACGCCTCCTCAGTTGATCGACGTTATGGGACTGTCGGGTGATGCTTCCGACAATGTTCCGGGGGTGCCGGGTATCGGACCCAAGACAGCGCTTTCTCTGATCCAGACCTTCGGGAATATGGAGCACCTTTATGAGCAGGTGCATACCATCACCAAAAAGAAACAGCATGACAAACTGATCCAATACAAGGACCAGGCGTTGTTGAGCAGAGAGCTGGTCAAACTGAACACGCAGGCCCCGATTCATTTTCGTGTGGCAGATCTCAAGGTCGGTGAACCGGATAACTCGGCACTTGCAGCTCTTTTCAAGAAACTTGAATTCACGCAACTGCAACGACTCTTCCCCAAACAGACCGATCTAAGCAAAAAACAATACCATACCATTCAGGATATCGATTCGCTGACAGCACTGGTCTCCCGACTCAAAACAGCCCGGCTCATTGCTGTCGATACAGAAACGACATCAACGAACCCCATGATGGCGAAAATGGTCGGCCTCTCTTTTTCAATCCAGAAGGACGAAGCTTTCTACGTCCCCTGCGCCCATCGATATCTGGGTGTGCCCAACCAGATCGAGCTCGCCAAAGCCCTGGCAATACTGAAGCCTGTTCTCGAAGATCCAGCAATCCACAAGGTTGGCCAAAACATTAAGTATGACTGGATTGTATTCGAAAGGCATGGGATCAGTTTAAACGGCATTACCTTCGACACCATGCTTGCATCCTATCTCATAAACCCCTCCAAGCGTGCTCATAACCTGGACCAGATTGCGCTTGATTTTCTCGACCACAAAACGATTACCTACGAAGATCTTACCGGTAAAAAAGGGAAAAAGGCAGCTACCTTCGACACGGTGCCCATCGAAAAAGCCACGCCCTATGCCTGCGAAGATGCCGATATCACGCTCACGGCTTGCCATCTTCTGAATGAGAAAATGGAAACGCTCGGGCTTTCAAAACTTTTCCATGAGGTCGAAATGCCCCTGGTATCTGTTCTGAAAGACATGGAAATGACGGGGGCTACAGTAAACAAAGACAAGCTCCATGAGCTATCGAACTCTTTTGACCATCAACTCAAAACCATTAAAAAGTCTATCTACGAAATTGCCGAGGAATCCTTCAATATCAATTCTACGCAGCAGCTGGGTAAAATTCTGTTCGAAAAGCTCGGTCTTCCTGTCCAGAAGAAAACCCGTAAAAAAACCGGATATTCGACGGATGTCGAAGTTCTCACAACCCTTGCCAACCACCATGAACTACCAAAGCTGGTATTGCGGCACCGTACCCTGTCCAAACTTAAATCCACCTATACCGATGCGCTGATCGAACTCATCCACCCGGAGACAGGCCGTATTCACACCTCCTTCAATCAGACAGTCACCGCAACCGGACGACTCAGCAGCTCCAATCCAAATCTTCAAAACATCCCCATCAGAACCGCAGAGGGCAAAGAAATCCGGAAGGCTTTTATCCCGAGATCCAGCTGGAAAATGCTATCGGCAGATTATTCTCAGATCGAACTTCGTATCCTCGCACATTATTCTGAAGACAAAATTCTAAGCAACGCCTTCGAGGAAGAAGAAGACATACACACCCGGACCGCTTCGGAGGTTTTCCAGGTCTTTCCATCGTTTATCACGGAGGATTTGCGCAGGCAGGCCAAAATCATCAACTTCGGCATCATATACGGCATGAGCCCCTTCGGGTTGGCGAAAGCACTCAACATCAGCCGGAAGATGGCCAAAGCCTATATCGACAATTATTTTGGAAGATACAAAGGCGTCAAGACATTCATTGAACAGATTATTGAGGATACCAGAAAATCCGGACAAACCACCACGCTTTTAGGCAGGATCCGTCTGCTTCCTGAAATCAACAGCAAGAATGTGACGGAACGGCGATTTGCGGAACGAACCGCCATTAACACACCCATTCAGGGTACCGCCGCCGACCTGATCAAGGTCGCCATGATTAATGTGGATAACGAACTGAAGTCCCGAAAGATGAAAACCGCCATGCTCCTTTCAGTTCACGACGAAATGGTCTTCGAGGTCCCACCCGAAGAAGTCGAGACCGCATCCGCTCTGATAAAAGATAAAATGGAATCGGTATGGGACCTGAACGTACCCTTGAAGGTGAATATCGAGGTGGGCTCCAACTGGGCTTCCGCCCACTAAAAGTGGCTTCAAAACCTTCCCTCGAATCCAATATCTGTGTTGGGACGGTGCGTTTAATCCTCAAAATACCACATGTATTCCTCCGGTTAAACGCTCCGCCCCGCCTTGATCTTGAATCCGATTGAAGATTTTGAAACCACTTTTATTCGTCTTCGGAAAGTAACCCCAGCGCCGTCTCCTTGATGGTCAGGTGAACACTCCTGAAAGTCTCGTGGAAACCGGCAGGGGAAACCCTACCCGCTTCAATAAACTTGACAACGATCTCCTTTGTCGCTTTTAAAATCTGCTCATCCATGCTGGCCATAGATATCACCTTTTTATAACCATTTAATGTTCACAAAAATTGAAACGCTCATCTTAGGTTTGACAAATTCACCAATATTTAATAGGACAGAATACGTTTGAAACGTGTATGTAAATTTCTTTCATAATGAAAGGTATACCATGAGCCCCCAGTCCGATCAATATACAACCCATTACACCATCGAGAGTCCGGACATCATCAGCAAGGACATGATCGACCCCATCGATTATCAGTATCAAGACAAACGGGACGTCGATATCACTATCCGGCAACCGGAATTCACATCCGTATGTCCCATGACCGGTCTGCCCGATTTCGGCCGTATCACCATTCAGTATATCCCGGACAGCAAAATCGTCGAGCTGAAATCTCTCAAATATTATCTGATGCAATATCGAAACGTCGGGATCTTTTACGAACATGTCGTCAATCGAATTCTGGACGATCTGGTGGCCATGATGAAACCCAAATCCATGAAAGTAACCGGAGATTTTACATCCCGTGGCGGCATCGACACCACGGTTTGCGCATCTTATAATACATAATTTGCATATTCTAAAATTGAACAAGGGGCATATTGCCCTTTGTGCCGAATAAAACAATGTGCTGTAATTTGCTGCGCGTCATTAATTGTCATTTACTTCGTGTCATTCATTGTTGCTAAACGATCATAGTAGCTTGCCTCGATTCCTCGGACCCCTGGCCCCTCCAACCCTTTTATGCTGGGAAGCCAGGAAGCCCGGATGCTGGGATGCTGCTGTCTGCTGTCTGCTTGTAGCCGTCAGCTACCCTCGAACCCTGCTCCTTTACTCCCTACACGCCAGTAGCGGATACTTCACAAACGCCACAGACGCATCCTTTCAGGGCCGGCTACGATAATGTGCCCGGCATGCCGCAAGCGCTTCAAAGGGTGGGTCACCATGATACCGTGCATCCTGTTTTTATTCATGGACATGGGGGAATACAATCACTGTGATTGAACACTGTAAATTCTAATGGGCTTATCCACACCTTTGACCGGCATGGGCTCAAGTGGTCGGGAAATGATCGTGTGAGGCAGGCGAACCAGCGTGTCTTCCGTAATCAAGACATCACCTTCACGTGCCAACCCCTGCAGCCGTGCAGCGATGTTTACCGCCATACCAATCGAAGTAAACTCCTTTTTTCGTACAGATCCCAAGACACCAGAAAAAACTTTTCCTGTTGAAATGCCGATTCCCAACCTGAGTCGAAATCCATTTTTCCTGACGAGTCCCGCATTGATTTCCCTCGCCTTGGCCTGCATGGCCACTGCAGACTTGACAGCTCTGACGGGGTCATCTTTCCGGGAAACCGTGGCGCCGTAAACGACCATCATGGAATCCCCGATGTGTTTGTCCACAGTCCCATGAAAGGTGTGGGCAATCTCACCCATGGGAGTGAAAAAATAATCATTCAGGTAATGGGCCAGCATCTCCGGCGGAATATCCCGAGACATCCTCGTGAAACCGCGGATATCTGAAAAGAGTATTGAGACTTCGTGATATCTCGGCTTCAATATGCCGGCCGAATTATTCATCTCCTGAAATACCGACTCGGGAACAAACTGCCGGAGATACTTTCGGACCGATATGTCGTGGATTTTTGCCCTGAGTTCCATGTTGTCGAAAGGCTTGGTCAAGAATCCGTCGATGCCCTGATTGGTTGCCTCGATGGCTGTCTCCACCGATGCATACCCCGTCAGGATGATCCGGGTAATTTCCGGATTCAGTTTGTAAACAGCCATCAGGGTCTGAAGCCCATCGATTCCCGGCATTCGAAAATCCGATATGACCGTGCCGATGTGGGATACATTCTTTTTCAGCATGTCGATGCCGGTATTTCCGTCAACGGCAGTGAACACCTTATAGAACTCCTTGTCCAGGGCTCTGACAATTGATCGACGGATCCCCTCTTCGTCATCGATAAACAGTAGTCCGGTCATGACAGATCTCCCGTCTCCAAAGATTTCTGGATGATATCGTGGATGACCTCCAGCATGCCAGAAATACAATTGATATCAATACGGGAAACATATGCATTCACTACGGTATCAAGTTGGGTAGTTTTTAGCTGATCGTAATAGGAGACATTCTATACCCCGGTTTGTATTCTTTGTAATGTCCCCTATTGGACAAATATCAAACAATTGAACAAATCTCATTGCAAAATCGATAAACTCTCTTTATATACATCTGCACTGATTATGGGTGCCCGGAAGAAATTTGTGGAGACTGAATTACCACAGAAAAGCCGAGAGCATGTCGAGGTAAATATTTAGTTTTCTTATAAACAATCTATATTAAGGTGCAATTATACATGAGAAGAAAAGACAAAGAAATTACAGATGAATCCGGTATCAATGCAGTTATAAAAAAATCTGATGTATGCAGGCTCGGTATGATTAATGGAGATAGACCCTACATCGTGCCACTCTCTTTTGGTTTCCATGAGAATGCTCTTTATTTTCATGGTGCGTTAAAAGGTCTCAAAATTGACCTTATTAAAGAGAACCCAAACGTGTGTTTTGAATTTGATACATTCATCGAGACGATCTCATCGGAAAATGCATGTGACTTTAGCCTGAAATATCAGAGTGTTATTGGAACAGGCCAAGCCACCCTTCTTGAAAGCCTGGATGAAAAACGTCAGGCACTTGACATCATCAAGACTCAGTATTCTGATAAGCAATTTGAGTTTCCAGAAAACATGTTAAAGGCAACAGCAGTAATTAAAGTCGATATAGAAAGTATGACCGGGAAACAATCTGGGTTTTAGTGGTATATGGATTCTCGATCCTTCGCATGTGCTTGAAAGGCTGTTCACCTGCGATAAGAGAATTACTACAAAGATGATCCGGGTGATTTCCAGATTCAGTTTGTAAACAGCCATCAGGGTCCCCTATAATATCCCCTATTACTGAACAGAAAATCAGATGGGTTTTGTCCTATAAACGGCATCGGTATTTCCATAAAATTTGAATTAAAGGAAAGTATGGTCAATCAAGATAAAAGACAGCTCGGGACTGAAAGACCATCGAAACAAAAAGATAAAAAGGCTTCGATGGAAATGCATCAAATGGATATCCAGAGAGTTTTATCTGTTTCATTGGCTGCGACCGACAATCTCATAGACGGATTAAACTTATGCCTCGAAGCAAGTCTGCAGATTTCCGGTATGGATTGTGGCGGCATCTACCTTTTTGATGATGCCTCTGAAAACCTGAATATGGTCGTTCACAAAGGACTTTCGGAAGATTTCCTCAAGAATGTCTCAACATATGACAAAGATGCAAAAAATGTATTGCTTATTCAGAAAGGTAAGCCACTTTATACATTAAAACATAAGCTGAGTGTGCCCCTATCTCTCATGGAACAACGCGAAGGGTTGCAAGCCTTTGCATCTTTGCCATTGTTTGACAAGTCGAACGTCTCCGGATGTATCAATATTGCGTCTCACGTTTTTGATGAGATTTCCCCTTCCTCTCGCATCGCTGTTGAAACAATCGCTGCTCAAGCCGGAAGTGTCATTGCCCGCCTGCAAGCAAAAAAAGCACTTCAGGAGAGCGAAGAGCACCTGAGCTCGCTGATGTTAAACGCTGAGCATTACGCTGTTTATAGATTGAGCATCAGTGATTCAGGTTCCCACGGGCTTAAGGTTATCTTTGTAAGCCCTTCCATAACAAATATTATGGGGGTTGATAATCCAAATAAATTCGATACGTGGTTTGAAAATATCCATGCTGATGACAGGGAGAGAATCGTAACAGCTAATTTGCGAGCGTTTGAAACTCTTGAATTTAATGAAATTATGAAGATTAAGCATCCTATTAAAAAAGAGCATCGCTGGATTCATGCTATCTCGAAAGGCATTACTTCGCAATATGGCGAAATACAATATGTCAATGGCATCATAATCGATATTACAGAACGTAAGCTTGTTGAAGAGGCTTTGATTGCAAAAGAGGAAGAATTAGAATCAAAGACAAACAAGCTTGAAGAGATAAATATCGCCTTGAACGTTCTGCTGAAAAAAAGAGAGGAAGATAAAATACTTTTGCAAGAGCAAGTGTTGTCCAATGTAAAAAAGCTGTCTATCCCATATGTCGAAAAATTGAAAAAAAGTAACCTCAACGAAACGCAAATAACCTTAATTGATGTTATAGAATCAAGTCTGCATGAAATTGTTTCACCGTTTTCCCTTAAACTGTCCTCTGAATCTTTCGGGTTAACGCCTACCGAAATCAAAGTGGCTGATCTTATAAGACGGGGCAAAGGGACAAAAGAAGTAGCAACTATACGGAATCTTTCACATAAAACAGTTGAACGTCATAGAGAGAATATAAGAAATAAGCTTGATATAAAAAATAAAAAAATTAATTTACAAACTCACCTAAATTCTTTCACATGATCCCCATATTAGATAGGCAGTATATAGGCATTAAAATGGCCTTGATTATCTTGCCAATATAAATTAGAAAATCATGTGGATGTCTTCTGGATTTTATCCCATTGGCGATCAATTACGTTTACACCTACATCAATAACGGCCTTTCGGTTGAACAAGTAACGTTGTCACTGTTGGCTTATCTTCAGTCGCTTCTTGCGATTTCTGTTGTTCTGATAGTGGGTGGGTTGTTTCGCAATTTTATTCTGTTTAGGGCTAAGAAATGAGGTTGGGATCGAATATGTCAGGCTGGTGGTATTCTGTAACTGATGACAGTGGTACTTTTATTGCCACTATTAGCGACAATGATGGTGGCGGTGGCGGCTGCTTCATTTCAACTATGAACCAATAGACTTGTTCATATAGATTGAATGTCAATGTATCAACATGTGGTTTAAACTTGTAACGCCATCAGGTGTGCAATGAAAAAACATGAAAAGCCATTCGGACGGGAAATTAAATTTCAGCTATTCGGTTGGGTACTTTTCATTTTTAGCGCCATTTTTTTTATTTTATCAAGTTTGAGAAGCCATGATACCTTGACCTTCATCGGTAGTGTCTTCTTCTTAGTTGCGTGTATTGTCTTTCTTGTACCGTTGTTACTACCAAATAGTAAAAGTCGGTAATTCGTCAAATCCTACGGACATGTGATAACCATTTCCTACAACCCGAACCATTAAACACGAAATAAATTATGTATATAGGTGAAGCCTTCGTAGGCAGCGGACCAAATGCTGCTCATATCAATGTGTTTATCGGACCAAAAGATGGGCCCGTAGGTACTGCAATAGCATCCAGCGTTGCAGCACCACGAATGGGATATATTCCGTTTATGGTCATCCATAAACCTAATGTTCCCGTAAAACCCGCAACATTATTTTCCGCAAAGGCTGATCTTAGAGGAGACACACACTCCAATATGACATGGGGTCCTGCACAGGCAGGTATTGCAAAAGCCGTATATGAGTGTACCCAAGAAAGCGTACTTCCCAGAGAGGCCGAAGATAACTGGGCAATCATCGCTGGTGTATGGGTGAATTGGGAAGCAGACGATGCCGACCTGATTTATAGTCATAATCACGAGGCAATGCGTCTGGCAATCACCCGTGCGATGAATCACTTACCGTCGAAAGAGGAAATAAAAGCAGCCAATGATGATCCCGGTAATCCTTTTTACACGCCGAAACTTGAATAAAATGATTCCTCTCAAAACCTGTGATCTCCAACTATCCTGCAGTTATCTAATTAGTGTTTTATCAATAGCCCATCAGGCACCGAAAATTTTACCGATGTGCGATTATAATCACCATCGACCAAATCTTGCATTGGTAGGGACTCCCATGGTACGCTGGTCATGACTAGATGGTATCGGTAATAATACCATAAATTCAAAAACGCACGATGTATCTCCATATCAACTGCGAATATTCACTTTCTCTGGTGAAGAAATCAAAAAGGACAGTGTATCTCAAGAATCCAGAGGAGATAAGTATGGATTCGATGCTTTTTGAGATGACGGGAATGATATAGGTGGGAGATTTTATTATCTCTCAATATATCAGTATTTCCGGATTGAAGATCTATTAGCGTAATCAACGATTCAGTAAAAATATGGATGTTAGGCAAAAAAGAAAATCGATTCGTTTGCCAGGATATGATTATTCTCGGGCTGGTGCATATTTTTTCAGCATTTGTACAAAGGACCGAAAGTGTTTGTTCGGTGAAATCGTAAACCAAGAAATGGTGTTGAATAACGCAGGGTCAATGATAACGAATATTTGGAATGAATTGCCACAACGGTTTCCGAATATCGAATTAATCGAAAATGTCATCATGCCAAATCATATTCATGTCGTCATTGCCATTGTAGGGGTGCCCCTTGTGGGTACCCTAAAAACCGTATGCGATTCGCCAAAACGGGCAGACACAAGGCCTGCCCCTACAGCGGGATTAGGGGATATCATCAGCGCATTCAAATCGATCTCCACGCACGAATATATAAAGGGTGTAAAGCAACACGGGTGGACACCGTTTCCTGGTAAATTATGGCAGCGTAATTATTATGAACACATCGTCCGCAACGAAAAAGAAT
>QMMS01000164.1 GCA_003647375.1 Deltaproteobacteria bacterium | reverse complement strand
GGGCCAGACTCAATCGACGGGCCTGGCCGCCGGAGAGGCCGCTGCCACCTTCCCCTATCCAGCTATCCAATCCCTGGGGAAGTGTTTCAACCCAATCGAGCAGTTGTGCCTTTTCCAGCGCTGATTTCAACGCTGTTTCGTCAGCCTCGGGTCGGGCCAATAAAAGGTTTTTACGCAAGGTGGTATGAAACAGATGGGCTTGCTGGGAAACAACTCCGATGGTCCGCCGCAAATCTGACTCGGCAAAGGTTTTAAGATCATGGCCGCCGACATGAATACTTCCCTTTACCGGATTCCAGAATCGTACCAGTAGGTTGAAAAGGGTCGATTTGCCGGCACCCGTCTCACCCAGAATGGCCACGCGTTGGCCCTGCTCTATGCGCAGGTCAACCCCTTCAAGAACCCATGGGTCGGAATTCCCATAGTGGAAATTAACATTTTTAAAGTGAATATTGTAGCGTTCGATAGGAGCGCCTGAAACGTCCGGGAAGAGGACGACTGGGGGTGCATCCACAAGCTCGAGCAGTCTCCCGGCGGCCTCTTTCGTTTGTCCGAGATACTGATAGGCGGCGGGCAGTGGTGAAAGTGCTTCGAAAGATGCCAATACAGCAAAACCGACCAACGCCAGGTTGGCACCGTCCAGCATACCTCGACCAACCTGGTGAACCCCGATGTATAAACAGGCCAGTGTTGCCATGCCTGTCAACAGGGTAGCTCCAGCGAGTGATAAACCCCGGATATGACTCATTTGGCCTTGGATGTGGATCAATGCGTCGCTCTCCTTCTCAAGCGTATTCACTTGCTTTTTCCAGGCACCAAAAACCATAAGCTCGGATAAGCCCTGGATACCTTCAACAGCCAGTATTCTTATTTTGGCAGTGCTAATGGTCAACTGCCGACCCATGTCGGCTCCGGCTCCGGCCGCTGCCAAGGGGAGAGCGATTCCGGATATCAGCAGAAACAGGAGAGCGGTTCCTGCAATCCAGATATCGAAAACAGCCAGAAAAAGAACCACCGCAATGATGGTCAATGAAGCCGTCACGCTGGGGGAAAGCACTCTGACATACAGATTGTCAAGGGTTTCGATGTCGGCCACAATGCGGTTCAGGATGTCGGTGCTGCGGTATTGCATCAGGCGGGCAGGGGCCAATGGTTCGATTTTCCGGTAAAACCAGAGTCTGAGCGTGGCCAGCATACGGAAGGTAGCATCGTGGGTCACGATTCGTTCGGCATATCTGGCCAGGGTGCGGGTGAAGGCAAACAGCCGCACACCGATACTGGGGAAAAAAAAGTTGAAAAGATAAGCGGTACCCAGGGACAACCCGGCAAAGGCTGCAGCAGATATGAACCAGCCCGACAAAGCCAAAAGTCCCACCGAGGCCATGACGGCCAACCATCCCAACAAAATGCCCAACCCCATCCAACGACAGTGCGGCCGGAACTGGCGGATAAAGGGTATTAGGTTTTTGAGCATTTTTTCATTGTACTGAATCTTTACTATGATTATTTTAAAAAGATGAACGTCCAACATCGAACATCGAACGTCCAATGTCGAATGAAAACAAAAAACCAATACCGAATTATTTCTGTTTCTTCATCTTCTCAAATTCGAAATTCGATGTTGGACGTTCGATATTCATTCAGTTTCCAGCATTAAAGCAATTTAGCGCTTTCTGAAAAATTAGTCACATGCAGCGGTAAGCAATAAGCTCTAAGTTTGCTTACCGCTAACTGCTTATTGCTTACCGTTCATTGCTTCCCTAAAGACACCCTGACGATTCATGAGTTCTGCATAACTGCCTTGATCCACCAGTCTTCCCCCGGCCATAACGATGATTCGGTGAGCAATTTGAAGTTGATCCAACCGATGGGTGAGCAACAGAACCGTTCGATCTTTTGAAAAGGATGCGATGGCCTGCATCACCGCGTGTGCGGTGTCGACATCCAGACCGGCGGTAGGTTCATCCAGCAGCAGAATGGGCGCGTCTTTTAGAAACACACGCGCTATCGCCACGCGCTGGGCCTGGCCCCGGGATAGTCCCCAGCCTTGTTCGCCCACCTTCGTGTCGAGACCCCTGGGAAGGTGCCGCGCAAAATCAAGTACGCGGGCAGAACGGGCGGCCTGTTCGATCTCTGTTTGCGTTGCACCCGGCAGGGCCATGCCGATATTGCCGGCAATGGTATCATGGAACAACATGGGATGCTGCCCAACCCAGGCCAGCGACTGGTGCCAGGTTTCCAATGCCAACTCCGAGAGGGGATGGCCATTGACACGGATTTCACCCTTGTCAGATTGTATAAATCCCAGTAAAAGGTTCAGGAGCGTGGTTTTTCCAGCCCCGCTCTCTCCCACTAATGCCACGTGTTCTCCCGGCGTCAATTCTATACTGACATCTGTTAACACCCGTTCTTTTCGGTTGTCATAGGCGAAGTGGATCTTGTGGCAGTCCACGGTAAGGGGTGTGGTGGAAGTCTTCAATTGCCGAACGCCGGTGAAGGTCGCTGACGGACGCCTGGAGAGAATGTCTAGAATTTCTTGCGCCGCACCCATGGCTTCCGCACGGGCGTGATAATGAATCCCAAGTTCTCTCAGGGGTAGATAAAAATCAGGCGCCAGCAGTAGAATGAACAAGCCCTGTTTCAGGGTTAGAATTTGTCCGTACAATCCAAAATGGGTATATCCAAGATAAGTGGTTCCCAGGTAGACGGCCACGAGGGCAATGGATAAAGAACTGAGCAGTTCCAACACGGCTGTGGATAAAAAAGCCACCCGGAGTACTTTCATTGTTCGCAGCCGGTATTCGTCGGAGACCTTTGCAATGGTTTTTTCCTCAGACCGGCCGTGACCCATGAGTTTGAGGGTGGGGAGTCCCTGAAGAATATCAAGAAAGTGGGCACTCATGCGGGACAAAGCCTGAAAGTGTTTTTGGCTGATATTTTCAGCACCCATACCGATAAGAATCATAAACAGCGGTATCAGCGGTGCCGTCAGCAGGAGCAGCCCACCCGCGGCCCAGCTGATGGGAAACACAAAGGCCGCGATGGCCGCCGGGATCGATGCGGCCAGGGCCAGTTGGGGCAAATAATGTGCGTAGAACGCCTGCAACGCTTCCACCTGCTCGACAATGGTGGTGGACAGGGCACCACTGTGGGGACGATCTGCCTGCACAGGTCCCAGGGCACCGATATGGTGCATCAGGGCCATGCGGACTTCCCGGCGAACACCGGCACCGGCATAAAACCCCGAGACCTCTCTTGCCCACGCCAGGCCGGCGCGCAAGGCAATCAGACCGCATAACATCAGAAAAAGTGGATTCATCACGGTTCGTGACAGACCATCGATAAATGCACCGTGAATAATTTTGGATAATAACGAAGCCTGGAGAATCAATAGCAATCCGCCGGCAAAGCCTGCCGATACTGAAAGAAGAATCCAGCCCCTGGCGTGGTGAACGTTTCCAACCAGCCACCCCAGCGGTTTGGGTGGCGCTGATTGGTCAGACACGTTACGATCAACCGGTTGGTCTGAAAATTCTCGCACAGTACGTTGTCCCCGCAAACCTCACTCTTTGTTTAGTGGTAGGGATTTACCGGAATTGGAATGATGCTTACACAAGCTGGGCTGCCTTAACCATATTTGCAAGTTTGGCCTTAACTTGCTCTCTACTGAGCATGCCTAAACCACAGTCCGGTGCGGCCATCAAGCGCTCTTTATCGATGTGGTTCATGGCCTTTCGTAATCGAGAGGATATCTCTTCGACGGATTCGATGCGGGACCGTGCTATACCGATCACCCCTAGAATGATGGTTTGGTGTTTAAATATCTCAAGCAAAGACAGGTCGTTGAGCCGGTGGGCATCTTCAATTGAAATCACATCTAAAGCCGCCTCGTCCAAAGCTGGTGCAAGACGGAAGTAATTTTGTGACGGTGCTTTCTGGTATTGGTCACTGTCGAGACGGTCCGGATAGCCACAGCAAATGTGAATTGCCCGATTCACTTTAGCCTGTATACCGTAAAAGCACCGTTCTAAATTTTCAATGCCAAAAGCCAAGGCCTTATCCGGTTCCCGGGCAAATATCGGTTCATCGATCTGGATCCAGCGGCAGCCGGCCTCTGCTAATTTGCAAACTTCATTGTTTATGGCTGTGGCCAAATCGGTGGCAAGTTTACGCTCATCTTCGTAAAAAGAATTGTAGGTTGAATCGATGATAGTCAAGGGCCCTGGCAGGGTAATTTTCACCGGCTTTTTTGTTATAGCTTGAGCCACCTGCCAATCGCGGACAAGAAACCCTGCTCTGGCATTGATAGGACCCGTAATGGTGGGCACAGCAACCATCCATTGTCCGTCGCGCATGCCTTTCCGGGTCAGGCGGGTAAAATCGATTCCCTCTAAATTCCGGCAGTGGTAATGGATGTAGTTCTCACGGCGAACTTCTCCGTCGCTGGGTACATCAATACCCAGTTGCACCTGCTCCAGGACCACCTCGCGGGTAGCCCGGTCCAGTAATTCTTCGGCTTGTGGGCCATAACAATCGTTACAATTGTCAAGGGCTTTTGTAGGATCTTTAGCAATGGTGCTTTTTTCCTGGAACCAGTCTGGTATGGGTACGTACTCGGGCTTAGGATAAGCCCCGATAGTGGTAGTTCGAATGGGCATATTCTTAAAATCTGAAACGCTCAATTCAGGTAGAAGCAATACTGTTGTTGAAAGGGTTTATTGAAGGCTATGCGACCTTTAAAAGCTTAATATCTTCTTCCTGGGGATTAAACTGGAGTGTTTCACATACATAATCCATGTTGGCTCTGATAACCATTTTTCTATGATAACCCATTGGGTTCCCGGTTACAAAAGATTTGGCCATCGTAGCAAGCAAGCTGACTCTCTGATGGAAAATATGATCGAACTCAAGTCCCTCTTTTTGTTCAGTGGTTGATCTTATCTGGATGATATATCGATTCCAATCTTCACAGACATTTTGAACGACTTCCGCATTTTTTAAAATAGCTTTTTGCCGATATCCTTCAAGAGGGTAATCACCTAAAAAGGTTTTAATCATGATAACGAGGAGCTTTACTCTCCCAAGGAAGGTGTCATCAAGATTCATGTCTCGCATGTCTTCAGAATTAGAACCAAGTCTTTGCATGGGTTGCTCTCTCCCTTCCTTTTAACGAAGATTAATATAAATGACAAGAATCGTCAAGCAAACTTTACCCTCCGGCTTTTGCAATGGTAGGGTTTTAGGGCGGAGCTGGCTATTTAGCCAGGTTAATATTATCGGGAAAAACATATTCTTATTCGTGATGGCCAATATCTGAGGCGTTTCATTCGTCGTTGTGCCGATCGCAGGCGGAACAGGAGATTGTGATCGGTGGTCATCTGCCCGTATATCTCCCTGTTGAACGCATCGATAATCCAGGTGATTTCATTTCTAAGATCGGGAAAGTGATGCATCAATCGGTCGCCATATTCGACGGGAGTTTCACCGGACAGCAGTCGCAGCCCGCTGCGGTGTCCCCAGCGAAGCAATCCGGCATATACCGATGCCGCACTTTCGGCACTTTCCAAGAAGGATATCAACGCCTTCCAGGCACGAACGGGTAGTAAAATAAACCATCCGGCCACGGATCGAATCCAGTACAGGGACATGTTTTGGGGACTGTTCTGGATGTTTCTCTTCAGAAGCAGGCGTAGCAGATACCGGATGAAGAGGCCGAAAAGACCCGCAGCAATTATACCGATGATCACCATCAAACCCAAACCGATACCCTTTAGCACGAGCGTCTCCCACTTGCCGACTGCGGGGGAAGAAAAACCACTCATATCCGATAAAGGCCCTATTCTTTCTTCGAGTTCATTACGCATTTTTCCTGGTGCGAAGAGGAATAAGATGATGGTTATAAAGATGGGAACCATTGGCTCAGCCGCATCTTTGAGAAGAACCTGGAGCGAATCCGCCACCTGGGTTAATGTGGGATAAAAAAAGAAAGTTGCACCTGAACCGAAAAGGACCATGAGCGATGTCAGGCTCAAGGTGATACCGATACCGTGGTAGCCGGTCATAAAGGATTTTTCAACGTCAGGCTCTTTACGGACCAGAAAGATGGAAAGCAGGCTGAAAATAAAAAAGGCGCATACCAGGAACCCGAGGGCCAGGCCGTCTACGAGAATACCTGCTTTTTCCTGAATCAGAAACTTGACAAGGAGCAGGAGAATAAAAAGACCGATCCCCTTGTCGAACTGGATACACACATGATGATAATCCATGGGACTTTTGACCAGCGTCCGCCCGCCCCGCCATATCAGCAACAGACAACAAAAAATCAGCAGCAACATGTATTTATGAGGTCGGCTCATGGGGTCCTGAAAAAAGATGCTTACCCAGGTGAAGCTGAAAAAGGAAAAGGTTTCATACCACATCCGGTACAGGAGCAGCAGTGAAAAAAAAACAAGGCCGGCTGCCTGGAGAAGAAGGCTTTGATATAACCGCCAGTTGTGATTCGCAGACAGGTGGTTCAGGATAATGGCCATGATGAATGCACCTGCCGCTTCGGCAAGGGGGAAAACCCGATGGCATGTGAGCAGCATCAGAAATCCAACCCAGGCGTACCGCCAGGACATTTCCATGCCGGCACGGGCCAGAACCAACAGCACTTTTTTGCCGGACGTCATGGCTGTTTTTCCTCCTGAAACCGGATGTCATCTATTGGATGAACCCCTGCCATGGTCTGCTTTTGATCGGAATCGGGTGCGAAATGGGGATGGCAGACAAATGTGGTTACGGGAATGCGCCGTTCTTGTAGGATATGTTTTGATTCATCTGTGTCTTCCCCGTACGCATATGAAAAAAAGGCGCAGCTGACACCTCGCTGCTTGAAAGGGGCCTGCCGTATGATGTGCGTCATGGATCTGTGCTGCTTCATCTGTAAACGGGCGAGCGCTTCCAGTATCGCGGGAAGTTGGCGGGTGCTCCGGGCCGGCGTTACCGTGGAAACACCTCCGCCTTTCATGACGCCATTGGTCATCAATCCCACTGCATGGCCGGATTCATTCAATTTGATGGACAGGGATGCAATAACTTCCAGGGTATGTTCGAACGCATTCTCCGCCAGGTTTATTTCAAATGATCCCACATCCAGAGTCAGGAGGATCGTGCCGAATTCAGACGGTTCAAACACCTTCTCCTGGAGTCGAAAGCGTCGCGCACTTGCTTTCCAGTGAATGTGTCGGGAAGGTCTTGATGGCTGGTAATCCTGGGTGCCCAGGATGTAGACGGGATCTTTGATGGGACTGTTCGCGCCGGGTGTGTCAAACCAATCCTGTTTGGGAAGAGAAATGGTCTTGATGGGAACGAGACGTGGGTAGACGAGCACCGGAACCGGTTTTCCCAGCTTTTTCTCCTTGTGGAAAAAACCGAAAAAATCACTTGATCCAAGGCGAGGGGGTCCCAGATGGAAAACCCCCCGGCGAATGGCAATAAATTCCTGTTGAATCTGCATCTGTTGGTGCCACAGGAGACCTGCCCCGTGTCGGGAAAAAGGTTCCATGCCCTGGACGGCTTCAAATGCACGATGTTTTGGCCAGCATAAGCGGATCCAAACCGGAAGAAACTTTTTATTCTCTATTGTGGATGCCATAGAGATTGTTTCTCCGGGAAAGACCCGTTTTTTATTTGTATGGTAATCACACGAGATACGGTAGAAATTCAGGGTGCTCCAGACTTTTGATCCGCCCATGACAAGCAGGATCAGAATTGATAGAAGCGAGAGGTCTTTTTGACGGAACAGAAGGGCGATGAAAAGGAGAATCGATACAAAGAAGCAGACCAACAGGGAATTGAAGATGGTCGGCTCCTTGGTTTGATCGTATTCAGTTTCCATTCGTCGATCCTGCAGCGGCTGGAACTGGAATCCGGTGGATGATGCTTTCCAGGATATGATCTGGGTTCTCGCCCCGCAGCCGGTCTTCCTCCTTAAGGATCAGTCGATGGGTGAGAACCGGGCGCGCCAGCGATTTGATATCGTCAGGCAGAATATATTCCCTGCCGCGGAGGGCTGCCAGGGCCTGTCCAGCCCGCATCAACCCGAGAGAACCCCTGGGACTGGCGCCGAATTGAATAGCTGTGTGATCACGTGTGGCCCTCACGATATCGGCAATATACTCCCGAACAGGATCTGAAACGATGACACTTTGTCTGTCCTGCTGCAATCGGCTGACATCCTCGGGTGATGCCACGGGCATAAGCTCCTGAAGCGGATCTGCCTGCTGAAAGCGTTCGAGTATCTGAATTTCTTCTTGCTTGTCAGGGTATCCTAGCTGGGTTTTCAGCAAAAACCTGTCCAACTGGGCTTCCGGCAGGGGAAAGGTGCCCTCTAGTTCAATGGGATTCTGGGTGGCCATGACAAAAAAGGGACTGGGAAGCAGGTGGGTTTTCCCATCCACGGTCACCTGGCGTTCTTCCATGCATTCGAGCAGACTGGACTGGGTTCGTGGTATGGTGCGGTTGATTTCGTCGGCAAGCAGTATGTGGGTTATGACCGGGCCCGGCCGAAAAGAGAAACAGGCCGATTGTTGGTCATAGACATTGAAGCCCGTAATATCGGTAGGCATGAGATCCGGCGTAAACTGAACCCGGTTGAAGGAACCGCCGATACTTTTTGCCAGGGATTTGGCCAGCAGGGTCTTGGCAACGCCCGGCACATCCTCCAGCAGCACGTGCCCCTCCGCCATCAGGGCCACCAGCAGCAATTCGATGGGGCGCTTTCTGCCTACAATTACACGGGATATGTTTTCAATGATTTTATTACAAAGACTGATGTCCATGTGAATGCCTTTCTTAAACCTGAATTGAGTGATTTTTATCTCGATCTGCACCGATCTCTTGCGGATCAAGGGTTTGCAAAAAGCCTCGACAGATCCACGGGTATGCCTGTGTTTTTTGCGAACCCTTCTCCATCAAGATTTCGGCACACCTCTTCGGAAAAAATCGCTCAGTTCAGGTTGAAATTACGGTACAAGATACAATCTGTGCGTTGATGCGATTTCCATGATCCGCTTTTGCTTCACACCCGCTTCTTTTGCAATGTCAGGCCAGCGGCGAACTGCCGCACCAATCTCTGCAAGTATGTCCATGGGTTTCTTAATTCTGAACTGTTTTGCCATTTCGATGAAATCCTGCTTATCAAAACCATCCCGTCTGCCGTTAATGGACATCTGATGGCGGTTCGTCCATTCACCCTCTGTGTTATAGCTCCAGATTACATCGAAAGCGGGGGCAAGATGCCAGTCACCCTTTCGATCCATGAGAAAGGCTATATTGCGTGTATGATCATCCTGATTGCGGGCGACAATGTTGAATACCATTCTTCTGAAGAGCTGGCGAAGAGCCGGTTGGCCCAGCCCTAATTGCTGGCAGGTGGACATGGCTGTTTCATAACCATACTGCCCAGGCATTTTAAAATCGTAGTGACCTAATGCACAAAGCGATTGCATATGGATTTTATCTGAATTATTCATCCGGTCAAACCTGCGTGTCATAAAATGTGCTCGCCCATTTTCTTTCATTAACCGACATTGGGTCATCTCGATTCCAGCGACCTTTGCCATGAGATGATAGGCATACTCTATTTTCCCATAACCTTCGGGATCACCTAGTGTATTGTCATTGATACCGTCGAACTTAATGATCCAGTACTCAAATCCTTCCGGTGCTTGCACCTGGCCTGATTTGACATCCTTTGTTTCAGGGTTCCATGCAATGACAGCTTTTGCCCTGGCTCCACCAGCGGAAGTTCCCACTCGAATGATCATGTCCAAAGCCGATGATTCGTCGTCAGACAAATTCGCAAGCAAGTTTTCTTTTTCCGAAAGGATCTTTCCGGCAAGTGTCACTAACTCAGAAACGTCAACACGCGTCGCCTTTTTTGGGGTAAAAAGCGC
>QMMS01000163.1 GCA_003647375.1 Deltaproteobacteria bacterium | reverse complement strand
AACGTGTTGAACTCATTATCAGCATGACAACAAAGAGAAAGAAGCAGTTTGAAACCCCGGTTGGCAGGTTTTCTTATTTGTATTGTCCAAAGGCAGCGTTCAGCATTGGGGTTAAGCTTGAAGACGCAGGAGATCAAAAAGCTTTTTTAATTGCCTCCCCTGAAAAGGCATTATGCGATATTACAGCGAGGCAAACTCATATTTCAACGACAAAAGAAATGATAGAATTCCTCGAATTAATGTAAGCGATCAATCAACCGCATCTTCACATAAGCCAGCAGCCATGCCATATTGGACCGGACCAAAAAACAAGAAGGTTCGGTATGGCAAGAGCAAAATCAATTCACGCCCAGAAACAAAAGCGAAAGCTCTGGAAAAAACACATAGCTTCCTGGCATGAGACCGAGATAAGCCAGGCCGAGTATTGCCGCCGGAACGGGCTCAAACCAAAATCCTTCACCTACTGGAAGAAAAAATATAAACCGGTCAAAGACGATTTTGTATCGTTTGTGCCAGTGCCGTTACCGCCGGCAATGGATGTCAGTAATAATATGGGGAGGGCCTCTCTTTGCCTATTGCTCCATGAGCGATACCGTATTGAAGTAGGCGATGATTTTTCTGAGCTTACACTTCAGCGACTGCTGCATGCCTTGGAGCGGATATGATGCTGTTGTCATCCGCCCAAACGAAAGTCTACCTTGCTCTCGGTTATACGGACATGCGTAAGGCCATCAACGGTCTGTCGATTCTGGTTCAGGAAAGTCTGGACCTCGATCCCTTTTCCGGTCATCTCTTCGGTTTTTGCAATCGGAAACGAAATATAGTGAAAATTCTATATTGGGATCGCAACGATTTTTGTTTGTGGAGTAAGCGTCTTGAAAAACATTTTATCAGGTGGCCGGAGTCCCATGACGATGTCATGAAAATCGAACAACGCGAGTTGATGTGGCTTATGGACGGTCTGGAAATCAATCAGCAAAAGGCTCATGACAAGCTTACCTATTCAGTCTTATTTTAGGGTATAAAAAGTTCAATTTACTGCAAAAAAAGCTTTTAAAGATAGTATAATTATGCTATGTTAATTGCATGATATCAAGTGGTTGTAATCCTTCAAAAGACATTTTAGAACTGCAGCAAATCAACGCCTGTCTTGTTGATAAAATTGCTGAAAAAGAGCGATTCTACGAATCGGAAATAAAGATATTAAAAGAACAGATCCGTCTGCTTCAAAACAAACTATTCGGCCGCAAATCAGAAAAAATCGAGAGCACTTCAGATGAATGTCAGCTTCTGCTTTTTGATGAAGTTGCTGAAGATAAATCCCAGGACATTGATCCTGAAGATACAATCGATGTACCCGGCCACAAACGCAGGAAAAGGGGCCGGAAGCCGTTACCTGCCGACCTGCCGCGCATTGAGATTGTTCATGATTTAAGCGACGAAGAAAAGATCTGCTTTTGCGGATGCCGGAAAATGGGTCGTAAAAATTGGCTTTTTGCAGGAAACCCGGAAGGCGCCAGGGCGAGTGCCGCTCTTTTCAGTCTAGTTGAAACCGCCAAGGCTAATGGGCTGGAACCCTATCGATACCTGCGCTACCTATTTGAAAAGTTGCCGATGGCTGAGACGACTGAAGATTACAAATCCCTGCTGCCGCAGAATGTGAGCCCCGATCAGCTGAAGCTGAATGCGTAGTGTGGTTTATTGATCGCTTACTTATCTCCTTTCCCATTTCCAGATAGCGTTGCTGATCCCAATTCAACCCGTACAATGCGTTGATCATGGGGACGAGAAGGTCATAGCTGCCATTGATGAACGTAAACCAGCACATCTTTTATCAAAGCGCGCGTTAAGCAACATCCAATTTGTTTGCACGAAAGGCTTTTAGATACGCCATACAATAAACGTCCTTGCCCGACAGGGTTGTCGCCGCAATGATGTTGGCCATCATCTTTTTATCGAGTGGATTGACAATGGCCCCGTCAAGCCCCTTAGCAATAGCCATGCTCATAAAGGTCTGGTTTATAAATAACCGGTTGGGAAGACCAAAGGAAATATTGGATAGACCACACATGGTGTGAATTCCCTTAAAGGTGGTAACTATCTGGTGGATGGCATCTAAAAACGCTACACCGAATATATTATTGGTGGAAACAGGTTGAACCAAAGGGTCCACATAGATATTCTCAACTGGGATGTTTTTCTGGAAAAGTCCATTGATAAGCTTATCCGCGATTTTCAATCGATCGTCCGTGGACTCCGGCATGCCTTCATCGCCCATACAAAGCGCAACAATTTTGAAGTCGGTATCGCTGACAATCGGAAGCAACGCTTTATACCGCTCCCTTTCCAGAGATATAGAATTGATCATGGCTGTTCCCCTATGCACAGCAAGGGCCGCTTCGATGGCCTTGGGGTCGGGACTGTCGATACAGCAAGGGACATCAACAGCGGACTGCACCGTTTCAACCAACCACGTCAGGTACTCCGGTTCCTTTCCTACAAACACGCCGGCATTGACATCAATATAATTCGCGCCCGCTTCAAACTGATCGATAGCGATTTGCTTTATTATATTTGCATCGTGATTTTCGATTGCTGTCCTTATGGCCTTGCGGCTGGCGTTTATCAATTCTCCCACAATAATCATTCAAATGACCTCCTCCTTTGATAGCAGTTGGGTTGACTCACACAAGCAATGCTTTAGTTGATGGAAACAACCGGGCAGGGTGCATTTAAGATCACATATTGCGCTGTCGAGCCAAACAGCAGCTTGCCGACCTTGGAATGCTTTTTTATGCTGATAAAGATAAGATCCACCTCGCTTCTCTCAGCGATTTGCACAATCTTCTCGCCACGTTCCGCATCATCGACCCTCAATTGGACTTTGTAGGGAATATCGACGTCTTCGAAAAGACTCTGGATTTCTCTTTCCAGCTGTTCCTCCATTTCCATGAGTTTTTTGTGCTGGATGGGTTCAATGCGGGTGACGGCCGAAAAAACTTCGATCGTAGCATTCCATTTGGATGCGTGCTTCTGAGCTTCTCTAATGGCCTCTTTCGATCCGGCGGAATTGTCGTAACATACCATAAATTTCATATCATCTCCTTGACCCGGAAAAACCGGAGACTTTAATTTTATTTCTCACTTCCCCGTCAGGCATCCATGATGGTGGAAGGTTTTCCCTTTTCTTTACGCTCCTTGAGCAGTCTGTCCAACCAGTCGGGATCCATTTCCGGCACGGACGACAAAAGCAGTTCGGTGTACTCGTGATGCGGCGGTGCCAGAATCACTTTATTGACCCCCTGCTCAACAATCCTTCCCCGAAGCATGACCACGATCTCGTCCGAGATGGCCTTTACCGTTGCTAGGTCATGGGTTATAAAGAGGTACGATACCCTGAGTTCATTCTGTAGATCCTGAAGCAGTTTTAAAATCTCTTCGGCCACCAGCTGATCCAAGGCCGAGGTCACCTCGTCGCAGATGATCAGATCCGGCTCTGCAGCCAAAGCCCGGGCGATACAGATGCGCTGTTTTTCACCACCCGACAGCTCCGGCGGGTAGCGATCGAAATATTTTTCGGACAGTTCAATCTTCTCCAAAAGCTCGTTGACCCTTTTATTGCGATCTTTTTCACGCATACCAAAATAGAATTGCAGTGGTCGGCCGATAATCTCGCTGACCTTATGTTTGGGGTTCAGGGCCGTGTCAGGCATCTGGTAGATCATCTGCATTACGCGCAGCTGTTCTTTGGGCCGTGACTTCAGGTCCCGCGACAGTTGGTGGTCGTTGTAGATCACATTACCCTTGATGGGGGGCAGCAGTCCCATGATCACCCGCGCCAGAGTGCTCTTGCCGCTGCCAGATTCTCCAACCAGGGCCATGGTCCGTCCCCTCCTGATCTTTAGGTCGATATCTTCGAGCACGTTTTCTTTTCCGGTATAGCTGGCAGTCACGTTGTCGACTTCCAGAATGACATCTTTTTCGCTTTGCGACAGGTCTTTTTCTTCCTTCAGTTTTCGGACCGACAACAACCGACGGGTATAGTCTTCTTTGGGATTGGCGATCATTTCCCCGGTAGCGCTCTCTTCCACCAGATTGCCGTAGCGCAACACCATGATTCGATTGGCGATCTGAGCCACTACCGCCAGGTCGTGGGTGATGTAAATAGCGGCTGTGTTGAACTGCCGCACGATGTGCTTGATGGCTGCCAGAACCTCGATCTGGGTGGTGACATCTAGGGCGGTGGTGGGTTCGTCGAAGATGATCAGGTCAGGTCGGCACGCCATGGCCATGGCTACCATGGCCCGCTGCAGCTGGCCACCAGAAACCTGGTGAGGATAGCGGTAGCCGATGTGGTCCGGATCCGGTAGCAGCAGCTGTTTATAAATGATCTTGGCCTCCTTGACAGCCTGTTCGAAGCTCATGACCCCGTGTTGCACCGGTGCTTCTGCATACTGCTTGATAAGGCGGTGTGCGGGGTTGAAGGAGGCTGCGGCGCTCTGGGCCACGTAGGCGATCCGGTTGCCGCGGATCTTCCTCAAGGCCTCCCTGGGGGCACCCATCAACTCTTGGCCCTCGAAGACGATCGAGCCCGATGATATTCTGCATCCCTGTCGCGTGAAGGCCATTGAGGCAATACCCAGCGTGGATTTCCCAGCGCCTGATTCGCCGATCAGCCCCAGAACTTCACCCCGTGCCAGGGTGAGATCGATACCATTGATAATGGGACTCCATTTCTCGTCGCTCAGCCCCTCGATATGGATCTTACGCATTTTTAACAGAGGTTCCATGTTTATTTCCTCAATTTATTTCATGTCTACTATATTGCCGCAATGATTAAGCAATCTCCACCAGCTCGACTCTATTACCTCGGGTTTCGCAGTCTGGGGTTACAGAGAACCGACAGCACGTCTGCCACGAGATTGAGACATACGTAGGTAACCGCGAAAACCAAACCACTGGCCTGAACCACCGGAATATCCCGTTTCGAAACGGAGTCGACCAACAATTGACCCAAACCCGGGTAGACGAACACTACTTCCACGATGACCACTCCCACTATCAGGTAAGCAAGGTTGAGAACGATAACATTAATCACTGGCGACAATGCATTGGGAAAAGCATGCAGCACAATCACGCGGGTTCGATTGATACCCTTGAGCCGCGACATTTCGATAAAAGGGCTGGCCAGAATGTTGATGATGGCTGCCCGTGTCTGACGCATCATGTGTGCCACCACCACCATGGAAAGGGTCAGACATGGCAGGATGATGTCATAAACCTTTTCCCATAACCCCATCTGGTCGTTGATATTGGATATGCTGGGAAAAATGAAAATCTTGACCGACAAAAGTGCGATTAGAATGTAGGCGATAAAAAATTCGGGGAATGAGATAGTGCTGAGAGTGCACATGGAGATAATTTTATCGAAGAGCGTGTTCCGGTAGAGGGCGGCCAGAATCCCTAAAATGATGGCAACGGGCACAGCAATCATTGCCGTCACAGCAGCCAGAAACATCGTGTTTGAAAACCGCCAGCCGATCAGTTCGGCTATGGGGCGTCCGTTGGACAGAGAATTACCCAACTCACCCTTTAAGAAATCTCCCAGCCAGGTAAAGTAACGAACATGGGGAGGTAGGTCCAGTTTGAGCTCCTTGCGAAATGCCGCTAAGGTTTCCGGTGTCGCTTCCTGTCCCAAGACAGCCTCTGCCAAATCCCCAGGGAGCGCTTCAACCCCGACGAAGATCAGTACCGAAATAATGATAATGGTCAAAAGGCCCAGGGCAATTCGTTTTGAAACCAATGTAATGATATCTTTCATCGTTGCTCACCTGTTGTTAGGCTGTTCAACATATATCCATTTTAAAGATCAATCTTTCAACCCACTGGCAAGGTGCAGGAACCAGTCGACGATTAAATTGACACCCACCGTCAGAAATGCAATAGCACCTGCCGGCCATAAGGGAATAAATATGCCGAATGCGATAGCGCCGGCGTTTTGTCTAACCATACTCCCCCAGTCAGCCGAAGGTGGTTTAATACCCAGTCCCAGAAAACTCAAGGAAGCAATAAACAGAAACACAAAACAAAAACGCAACCCGAACTCTGCCACTAGGGGAGGCATGGCGTTTGGTAAAATTTCCCGACGCATGATCCACCAGATGCGTTCCCCACGCAGTCTGGCGGCCTCTACGAATTCCATGACTTCAATATCCATTGCCACGGCCCGCGACAGGCGATAAACACGCGTGGAATTGAGAATCGCTATCACGACAATTAGCGAGGTAACGGATGTCCCCACGACAGACAATACCATCAGGGCAAATATAAGGGTCGGAAAGGCCAACAAAATATCGATAACACGACTCATAATCAGGTCCGCCCAACCACCAAGTGTGGCCGCCAGCAAACCGAAAATCGTACCGGCCAAAAAGGAAAGCATGGTTGCGACAAAAGCGATGGCAATCGTATTGCGAGCACCGTACAATAGACGCGTGTATAAATCCCGTCCGAGGTGATCGGTGCCCAACCAGTGATCGCTGCTGGGAGACATCCAGACCCTACCGCAAATTTCTGTTTCACTATATGGAGCAAGATACGGTGCAAATACCGCTGCAAAGATATTGATGAGAATAATGGCTATACCGATCCGCACGCTCCACGGTGATGTTTTCAGTAGCTTTAAAAATACCATCGAGCTCCCTCCCTGCTTTGAATTGAGAAGTCTGGACTCCGTGATAATAATCAAGACATCCGTCAGGAGACTCAAGACAACACGACTGGATGTTCCCAAGGAAACTACTTAAGCAGCTTTCGATCAGCGCTGTTTGCAATGTTGTCCAACTCTTTTCGAACTTCCGGATCCAGCTCGGGCACCTCATGCTTTCGCAGAATTTCTTCCAATCGTTCATGCGCACGATTGATTATCGTCTTAAAACCCGATTTGGTCCAATCATCATAAGAACCATAGTCAAAAAGAGAAGATATAAAAGAAGGCTCCATCTTTAAGTGCTCAAGGGTGTCAGGATCGGAAAGAAAGTGACCACGATGACCCACCCGCAAAATGGCTTCCAGAGCCAAGGTACCCTTGTTGATCTCAAAGCCGGTGAAAAGCCGTTCATAGTAGGCCACAATTTCGTCAGCCAGAATAACTGCTTCCGGACTCCAAACATTAGATCCATCAAAATTGCCTACTGATCCGATCCCTTGAATACCCGCTGTCATGGCCCACAAGATAGATGATCCCAGATGAAACAAATACTGATGCATCTGGCAACCGGGAAACACCAACAGACTCATTTCAGTGGGCAGTTTGTAATGCCGACCTAATTGGCAAATACCTGCAATGATCAACTGGTTTTCAGGAGATAAATTGGGAACAGCAATACCCGTGCGCATGTCCATGGATTTGGCGCCTGCATAGTACAAAGCCGGCTGTCCTGGACACAGGGTTTGCTGAACTACCAATGCACCTAGAAATTGAGCATTGATCGAGGTCATTGTTCCAGCAATTGTATAGGGCGAATTGGCCCCCTTGAGCGGTATCACAGTCATTTTTACAGGAATGTGGTATTTCCCATATAATAAGAGGCGCTCAATCTCGTCGTAGGGGATATACATAGGTGATATTACGGAAAAAACGCCGCTGCAGAGCGGTCTTTCAGCCAGATTTTGCCTGCTGCCGGCAACAGCCAACATCATTTCAATTTGATAGCGTAGATTTTTTGAGTCGAGTGTCAAGGCCCAGGTGTGTTTGCGGCAATGAATTAGCGCATCTTTTAAAGCGTGAATATCATAAGTTGTTTGCGGTATATCGCTGAGAGTCAAGGTGCAATTAACATTCACTCGTTCCAAGGCATCGTTTAAACGGGCTGAGTCGATGCCATCTTTCCGAAGCAAAGGCCTGACCTCGTTACTGCCGGCATCAAGTATTCTAATACATCCGGCGCCCGAACGCAGGATGGGAATACGACGTTCAGATCCCAAATCAAAATCGAACTCCGGACTTCGGCCCGCACAGGTAAATTGCTTGGGGACCTGATCCAGAGCCATGTTGATCATGTCTTCCGGAAAACAAGCACAATGGTTTGAAAAATCGACATTGGCACCGGCTTCAGCAAGTTTTTCCAGCGCACCGTCATGTTCAATTCTAAGCCCCATGTGGTTCAGAACATATAGGGCAGATTCGTGGATTTGTGTTGCCTGTTCAACACTGAGAATATCATAAAATGGTAGCATTGGTCATTTCTCCAAGTATGTCACTTCGTCCAATAATCCGGGCATAAAAATTAGGGGCAATTTAATAGATCTGCGGGAATGGTGCATTCCATTTGTCCATCAGCGCTTCCTATTTTTTATTTCTTTAGCCAGGATGGCCGAAGATGAACATATCACGAACTCGATATCCTGAAACCAGATGGGCGTCCCGTATGTTTATCTTACACGTCTCGGTTATAAAAGGACCGGCATTGGGATATCGTCAAGATTCCCAATGCCGGAATGAATTATCAGGATTCAAACCACCAGCGCTCTGGTGCCCTTAGTCCATCGGCATCCAAGTTTGCCGCAACGTTTTCAAATTTAACTTTCTTGTTAGCTGCCATTACGCTTTTTCCAAACATATAAATGATCGTGCTTCCTTCATCCATGAGTATTCTCTGCATTTCACCATACATATCACCGCGCTTTGATTCGTTTCTTTCCCTGCGCGCATCCACCAGGAGCTTGTTGAATTTTCCATGCTTCCAGAAAGATTCATTCCATTTGGCTTCTGCTGCATAAACCACCGTAAACATGGTGTCTATCGTTGGTCGTCCCTGCCAATATGAACAGGCAAACGGAGCCTTCATCCACACATTGCTCCAGTAGCCGTCACTCGGTTTGCTATCGATTTGGATCTTTATACCCGCTTTTGCAGCTTGTTCCTTGTAGAGGGTTGCAAAATCGAGCAAGCCTCGACTGTCCATGGTACTCAGAGTAAAGGTGTGGTTCTCCAAGCCGGATTTTTTCAGATGATATTTGGCCTTGTCCGGATCATATTCCCGCTGAGATAGCTCAGATGCGAAATACTTGTAGCTTGGTGCGATGGGATGATCATTTCCGGGTGATCCAAACCCATTGACACCAATATCGACAATCTGTTCACGATCGATGGCGTACTTCATCGCCAGACGGACGTCATTATTGTCGTAAGGAGCGGTATCCGACCGCATCGGCATGGCGTAGTGAAAGGGCATCGTCATGGAAATCAGTTGAATATTTTTATCCCTTTCAAGTAGATGTGCGGTTTTGGTGTCAGCCGAGGGGATAAAATCGACTCGGCCTGTTTTCAGTGCGTTGGTTCGACTGCTGGCGTCCGTGATCACGGTGATTTCGAGTTCATCAAAATGTCCGCGTCCCTCTTTCCAATAATTGGGGTTTCGCTTTGCAAATGCTCTGACCCCCGGCTCAAATTTCTGCATGACGAAGGCACCCGTTCCAATGCATTTTTTCCATGCCTCTCCTGCAGTTCCTGCCGGCACAATGACCATACGGTAGTCCGAAAGAATATATTGAAAATCCAGATTCCCTTGCTCCAGTGTGAATATAACCCGATATTTGCCATCGGCCTTGATGTCTTTGACCGTTGCCAGGAATGTCTTTGCTGTGGATTTTGTCTCACCCCGGTGAAGGTTCAAAGAGTAGAGCACATCTTCAGCGTCCATTTTTTTACCGTTGTGGAACTCAACCCCTTTACGGATGTCGAACACCCAGGTGGTCAGATCCTCGCTGACATCCCAGCCTTCGGCCAATTCGGGAATGGCGTTACCTTTGTAGTCAATTTCAACCAGATTGTTGCGACAAGCATAGCTGATAAAATACTCTGCACTACTGTTCATGAGGGTTGTGTCCAGCGTATTGTTCGTGGTACCGATGTCATACCCGATTCTGAAACGGCCTCCTTTCTTAGGTGTAGCAGCATGTGCACTTTTT
>QMMS01000162.1 GCA_003647375.1 Deltaproteobacteria bacterium | reverse complement strand
ATGATTCAAACATAGTGCTTGAACTTGTATCTCCAAGGTCTTGTTTAGGATTTCGAATTTCGAATTTCGGGTTTCGGGTTTCGGGTTTCGGGTTTCAACATATACGACGACCGTACATGGCTCATGGACCTGAATATATTGCCCTTTATTTTTTTATTGCCGGCGTAAAGTTGTTTTAAAAGAGTTTTGATCTCCAGTCGCTTGGAAGTTTTTGCTGTTGGACATGGGTTGATAAATTCAGGGAAGGCCTGCTCCCCGGCAAACCGCCTGATGCTGTCCTCATCTGCAAAAGCAAGGGGTCTGATCAGATGAAAACTCCCGCCAAATAAAGACTGCGAGGGCAGCATGGTACTGATTTCACCCGCATAGCACATATTCATGAACAGCGTCTCAATGATGTCATCTTTATTGTGGCCCAGGGCAACCTTGCTGCATCCCAGCTCTTCCGCGATTTCAAATAAGCGTTTCCGTCGCAACCGGGAGCAGAGAAAACAGGGATTTTCACGATTTTCAGGCCCGTGACTGATCACACCATAGTCCGTGTGCACAATCCGAACAGCGTATCCGGAATTCTCACCATGTTCCCGCAAGGCATCACTAAACCCGTCTGGAAACCCCAGATCCACATAAACGGCAAACAGCTCATAGTCGATGGGGACCCGGGTTCGCCGTTCGTTGAGCAACCACATGAGTGAAAGGCTGTCTTTCCCGCCGGAAAGCCCTACCAGGATTCGATCGCCATCCGATATCATCTCGTATCGGTGCAGCGCCTTGCCAACAGCCCTGTTCAGAGCTTTATATATGTAGCTGTGCTTCGGCAAAACAGACGGCTTCCATGCACTCTCCGGCACTTTTTAACACAGTGAATTGAAAATAGTATCGTGAAATATACAGGTTACACTTCTTTTTCTTCTGGTTCCGATGTTTCCTGTACTTCCAGTGTTTCCGGTGCTTCCGATGCTTCCAGTGTTTCCGGTGCTTCCTGTATTTCGTTGAGTTCTTCTGTTTCTACTTCTATTTCGGCTGGCCTGGCCCTTACCTTGTCTGCTGCAATTTCACGAAGTGCAACAACAATATCCTCGTTTTTGGGTGAGCTTACGAGGTATTCGGAACCCTCCCGTATCTGTCTCACTCTTTTGGCTGCCATGTGAACCAGCTGAAAGCGACTGGGTACTTTTTCCAGACAGTCTTCGATCGTAATACGTGCCACTGTGAACCTCCTGTTATTGAATCTTATAATGGGCTGTTTTGGTTATTTGAATTTGAAACATTTTGGATTGCCTTTCGACGTTGCTCAAGGCGGTGAGCCTGTCGAACTGTTTAGCTTTTCGAATTTTGTGCTTCTAATTTAAATTGTGAAACAATTTTATTATTGTATCTCCACCAATTCATACGTGCGTTTTCCTGCCGGCGCCTGAACCAACACTTCTTCACCGACTTCTCTGCCGATGATGGCCAGCCCCAGGGGCGATTTGACTGAAATTCGTCCCTCCTCGATACTTGATTCGTCCGGACCAACCAGCTGGTATTCGACACTCTCTCCGGTATCGACATTTTCCAATACTACGCCGCAACCGAAGACAGCTCGATCCTTGGGCAGATTATCCGGTTCGATGATATCAGCAGTCCCTAATTTGTAACCCAACTCCTGGATTCGACCTTCGATGAATGCCTGACGATCCTTTGCCGCATCAAACTCGGCATTTTCGCTGAGGTCACCATGCGCCCGGGCTTCTTCGATGGCTTTGATATTCTGCGGTCTTTCAACAGACTTGAGGTGTGTCAACTCGCGCTTCAGTTTTTCGTATCCATTCTTTGTTATCGGTGTCCGTTCCATGATCGCCCCCTACAAATAGTCCTTGGCCAGAATTTCAGCTATCTGGATCGTGTTGGTGGCAGCTCCTTTGCGAATATTATCGGCAACAATCCACATATTGATCCCGTTGGAGATGGAGAAGTCGTCGCGAATTCTGCCCACATAAGTCAGATCCTGGCCTGCCGCAGCGATGGGCATGGGGTAAACGTTCTGTGATGGATCATCCACCACCTCAACACCCGGTGCTTCTGCTAACACGGATTTAACGTCACCTGCCGATACCGGCGCCTCCGTCTCAATGTTCACTGCCTCCGAATGCCCGTAGAATACCGGCACGCGAACCGTTGTCGCCGTGACTTGAATACTGTCATCCTCCATGATTTTACGGGTTTCGTTAACCATCTTCATCTCTTCTTTGGTATAGCCGTTTTCCTGGAAAGCATCGATATGCGGCAAACAGTTGAAGGCGATGCGGTGTGGATAGACACTTGACTCCGGTTCCGAGAAACTCAAAATCGCCCGGGTCTGGTCAGACAATTCGTCCATGGCCTTTATACCTGTTCCGGACACCGCCTGATAGGTTGAAACCACCACCCGCTTTATCCGATACTTCTGATGGATGGGATTCAGGGCAACCACCATTTGAATGGTAGAGCAGTTGGGGTTGGCGATAATCCCTTTCTTGGTATACCCGGCAATCGCATGTGGATTGACCTCCGGTACCACCAGGGGGACATCCGGATCCATGCGCCATGCGCTTGAATTATCCACTACGACACAGCCCGCTTTAGCGGCATGGGGTGCGAAATGCTCACTGGTGCCACCCCCCGCCGAAAATAGTGCAATATCCATTCCCTTGAATGAATCCTCGGTCATTTCTTCAACCTTGACCGGTCGATCCCTGAAAGTGAGCTCCCGCCCTTTTGAGCGGCTCGATGCCAGCAGTTTTATCTTATTGACCGGAAAGTCTCTTTCTTCCAGGCAGGTGATCATTTGGTTTCCCACCGCACCCGTTGCGCCGGCCAGCGCAACATTAAACTTCTTGGATCCCATCCTCCACTCCTCCTGTTCACCATAAATTCGTTTTACAAATTTATCAGACACGACATTGTCGCACTATCCAATTTAGCCTTTTATTGGAGATAATCCAAAAAGGTTTACCCGCCTGTTTGCGGCGGGTAAACCTTTTTGGATTCTTTTCCCAATTAGTTGAGAGAAAGGGCTCAACGGTTGGGTTTCCGATGACGTGTCATCTCATAGGCTTCAAAATCACATTTTGTTACGACAAATGTGATGTGTTTTCTTTTCCCTTTATATTCCCGGTTTCTTTCTGCTTGATTTTCTTATACCGCTTCAACATCGTAACAGGCCCGGACAAGACATAAAGGACCCCGCAAAGAAACAGAGCGATAGAAGGTTGGGAAGCAATAAAGATGAATATCAATATGGCGATTACCAACGAATTGAAATTCATCCTCCTGAACAGTTCCGGCTTTTTGAAACTGTTGTACTTGATGGAGCTGACCATTAAAAAAGAGAGGCTGTAGAGCATGATCAAAAGAAGAATAGCGTTGGCACTCCCCATAATGTTCAATTTATGAAAGATCAGAACAGTAACGGCATTCATGCCTGCACCCGCGGGTATTGGCAGGCCGATGAAATGATCACTGCTGACCGCTCCAACCTGGGTGTTGAAGCGAGCCAGGCGCAGAGCTCCGCATACCATGAACAAAAAGGCCGCCAGCCAGCCAATTCTCCCCAACGGCCTCAACGCCCACAGGTAAATCATCAGGCCGGGGGCAAGTCCAAAGGAAATCAGATCAGCCAGAGAATCATATTCAATCCCGAATTTGCTCGTAGTGCCGGTAGCCCGGGCAATTTTCCCATCGAGGTTGTCAAAAACACCGGCAATGATAATCGCTATGGCGGCAGCAACGAATTTGCCGTCAATGGAGGCAATAATCGCATAAAATCCGCAGAACAGGTTCATGGATGTAAACATGTTCGGCAAAAGATAGATACCTCTGCGAAGGTTCTCTTTTTGAAATCGCTTATTTTTCATGTCAATTTCCCTATGAGAGAAGTTCCTGCACTGACCACATCACCGACGGTTACGGTGATCTGTGTATCAACCGGCAGGTATACATCAAGCCGTGACCCGAAACAGATCATCCCAAATCGTTGACCCCGTACAAGATCATCTCCCTCCTGTATTCTGCAGATAATCCTTCGAGCCACAAGACCGGCAATCTGAACAAAACAGAGGGTCTGACCATTTCCCGTTTCCAGGTAAACGGCATTGTGTTCGTTTAACCGGGAAGCTTTGTCCAGATTGGCCGAAAAAAATTTTCCGGGGTAATATTCTATTTTCGCAATACGCCCGTCAAAGGGTATTCGATTCACGTGAACATTGAAGACCGACATGAAAATGCTGACCTTCCGGCACGGGCCTACCGCGAAATGCGTGCTCTCCAGCCGCTCCACTTTGATGACCTTCCCGTCGGCAGGCGACACGACACCGCCGTCCAGAACGGGTGTCACCCTGTCCGGATCACGAAAAAAATAACAGATAAAGAATGTCGCCAGCAAGCCGGGCAGCGCCAATACGGCGATTCCCAACAAAGCAAAAACAGCGGTGGCAAATGCCGCAATCCCGATGAAGGGGATTCCCGCCCTGTCTATGGGAAATGCGGACTGGCTGAGAGGTTCTGTCCGTGAATATTTATTCATTATACACACCCGTAATCATTGGGTTGTTTCCTGAACCGCAATAGCGAGCGCGTTCCCCGTAGCTTGTCGAAGATCCCGGTTTATCGGGGCTGCGGGGTTAGCGAGCGAATCTAAATTAGACAGAATTCCTTACGGTCGAAGATTCCTTGCAGCTTGCTGCAAGGAATCTTCAAACTTATTTAATATCATTGATTCCATATCATGTCAATAATACACGGTATATTCTCTACAGTCTTTCACCTAAATGGAGTTCGGCATCCGATCTACGAATATAGTATGGCGCTACCGCATGCAGTTTTTGTGTTTTATCTTTCTGAAACTGCTTCAGGGCCAGTCTTGCGATGGTCTCTGCACGGATGGTGTCCCGGCATGAATGCGAAAATTGGGATAGCGGCCCCAGCGCCGCCTCAAATGTTTCCCGATAAAGGCGGGCACCATTCCCGATGAACTGGCAGGACTCGCGAATATTCTTCGCCAGCTCCAACGGTGTTGCCAAACGATCAGTACCGACCTGTGCCGGTTCTCCCTGCTCAGATACATAAAGACCATAGTATACTTCGTTTCTACGGGCGTCCATCACCGAGCAAACGAGTTTCGTGGGCAGATCTGCCTGGGCAGCCAGTGCCGCCAGACTGGTAACACCGGCAACGGGTCTTGATAATGCATAGGCCAGACCCTTGATCGTGCCGATACCGATACGCAACCCTGTAAAGGTGCCGGGGCCCGTAACGACTGCAAACCCGTCGATTTCATGAATAAGAATTCCGGAAGCAGTAATGGCGCTATCAATCATCCCCATGAGGTGTCGCGCATGTGTTTGACCGCTTGAATCAACAGATTTCGCCAGAATCCCGTCACCGTTGACAACCCCCACGGTACAGGTAGCTGTGGAGGTGTCAACCGACAGTATCTTCATGCTTTTCCATGCCACATGCAATTTCGAGCACCTGCTCCATCTGACGCACCTGGACAAATCGGATCTTTCTCTTGACGTGATTCGGAATCTCCACAAGATCCATTTTGTTCTTTTCCGGTATAATGATGGTTTTAATACCGGCCCGCAATGCGCCCAACGCTTTTTCTTTCAGGCCACCGATAGGTAGTACCCTGCCCCGTAGTGTAATTTCGCCGGTCATGGCAACATTCTTATCAACCGGGTTGCCCGACAAGGTCGAAATAAGAGCGGTTGCCATGGCAATACCTGCTGATGGGCCATCTTTTGGAATGGCTCCTGCCGGTACGTGGATGTGAACGTCAATATTCTCCAGTGCCTCTTCACCGATACCGAAACGTTTGAGGTTTGCCCGGGTATAACTCAACGCGGCGCGGGCAGACTCCTGCATCACTTCTCCCAGCTGTCCGGTAACGATCAGTTCGCCCTTGCCGCCAATGAGCGACGCCTCGACATAAAGAACCTCTCCACCCACCTGAGTCCAGGCCAGGCCGGTAGACAATCCCACCTGGCTTTCCTCCTGATCCATTTCGGGATAAAACTTTCGGACCCCTAAGTACCGGTGAAGGTTTCCCCTGGTAATATGGAACGGTTTTTTCTCGCCTTCGGCTATCTTGCGGGCCACCTTTCGGCAGAGCGAACCAAGTTCCCGCTCCAGATTCCGAAGTCCTGCCTCGGACGTATAACCTTTGATGATATCCTCCAGTGCCCCGGAACTCAGAGACAACTGTTTTTTTCGTAAGCCGTTCTCCTTGATCTGACGTGCCAGCAGATGTTTTTCCGCGATGACCATTTTCTCCTCTTCCGTATAACCGGAGAGTGTTAGAATCTCCATACGGTCAAGCAAAGCCGACGGAATGGTATCCACCATATTGGCGGTCAGGATGAACATGACATTCGACAGATCAAACGGAAGATTGAGATAGTGATCACTGAATGCGTTATTCTGTTCGGGATCGAGTGCTTCCAGAAGCGCTGATGACGGATCTCCCCTGAAGTCCGAGCCCACCTTGTCGATTTCATCCAGAATAAAAACCGGATTTTTGGTTCCGCACTGCTTCAGGCCCTGAAGAATCCTTCCCGGCAGCGCGCCCACATATGTTCGCCGGTGACCCCTTATCTCCGCTTCATCCCGGATTCCTCCAAGCGAAACCCGTGTAAATTTCCGTTTCATGGCTTTGGCGATGGCCTGACCCAGGGATGTTTTCCCGACACCTGGCGGCCCCACGAAACAAAGGATCGGCCCTTTTGAGTTTTTGTTGAGCTTGCGAACGCTCAGATATTCCAGAATGCGGTCTTTGATTTTATCGAGTCCGAAATGATCTTTGTCCAGAACCTCTTTGGCCTTCACAATATCGATCATGTCCTTGGTCGATTTTTGCCATGGTATTTCCACCAGCCAGTCCAAATAGGATCTTACGACGCCGGACTCAGCAGAATCCGGATGCATCTGTTCGAGCCGTTTCAGTTGCTTCAAAGCTTCCTGGTTGGCCTCTTTGGACATTCTCGCTTTTTTGATCTTGGTCTTGTATTCTTGAACTTCTTTGCCTTTTTCATCGAACTCGCCCAATTCCCGGTGTATGGCTCTGACCTGCTCTCGAAGAAAATAATCTCGCTGACTCTTGGAAATCTCGTCCTTGACATCTGACTGGATCTTTGCCTGCATAGCCGAGAGTTCAAGTTCCTTGGCGATCAGATCGTTGACTTTCCGAAGCCGCTCGATGGGGTCGATCAATTCAAGAAGCTGTTGGGCCTCATCGATTTTCAACTTCAAATTGGAAGCAACCAGATCGGCCAGCTTCCCTGGATCATCAATACTGTCGAGTATGGCGCTGACATCGCCTGTCAGTTCGCCACGGAGTGCCAGAATCTTTTCTGAGTGCTCACGGATAATACGCATCAGTGCCTTGGTCTCGAGATCCGGCTGCTCCATGGACTCCTCCTCGAGGATGTCGATGTTGACCCGGAAAAGCGATCGTTTGCGGACATATTTTTTGATTCTTGCCTTGGCAATACCCTGAACGAGGGCCTTAACCCGCCCATCCGGCAGTTTCAGCATGCGCAAAATTTTACATACGGTTCCAATAGTATAGATTTCGGCTTCTTTGGGATTCTCAATACCGGGTTCTATCTGCGTCGCCACCAGCAGAAAGCGCGTTTTCGAAATAGCCTCCTCTACAGCCCGCACCGACTTCTCTCTTCCAACAAAAAGCGGCAACAACATATCGGAAAAAATGACGACATCCCGTACCGGCATCAGGGGCAGTGTTTTGGGAATCTCTTCCTCCAGCCCGTCGTCCTCAATAATACTGATCAAGTCGTCTTTATCTGTTTCAGCCATCTGTGTTCCTGGTTCCTTTCTTTTCTTATATTCCTGAAGCCTGTCATTTCCCACACAACTCAACTTTCGGTTTTCACCAGAGATAGAGCGAAATGGGTGATTCGAAGGCGATTTGCGCTGTTTGAGCCAATTAGGGCTCCTTATATCAGCGAAATATTCATTTCGTGTTCACTGAATCCAGAAAGTTGAGTTAAAAATTAACACACTACTAGTAAGACCGAAATCCTTTTTTACAATACCTGTCATAAAATCATCATGGGAATTGATTGTCATACCATTATCATTTACAAAATCTGTAAATTATGGCATAGACACGCGGTAATATGATAGAATTGATTTTATTTATTTTCGGAAGCTGTATCGGCAGTTTTCTAAATGTATGCATCTACAGGCTGCCTAATTCAAAATCGATCGTATACCCCCCGTCTGCCTGCCCCGGGTGTGATACTCCGATCCGGTTTTATGACAACATCCCCATCCTCAGTTTTCTTCTACTGAGGGGGAAGTGTCGCAGTTGTCAGGCTGTTATATCGCTGCGCTATCCCCTGGTTGAGTTCATGGTCGGTCTGTTTGCTGTTTGCGCCTACCTTAAATTCGGACTCACACTGGAAGCCCTGATCACCTATCTCTTTATTGCATCACTGATCGTAATTACGTTCATCGATATCGACCACCGCATTATTCCCGACGCAATATCCCTGCCGGGCATCCCCATCGGTTTTGCCGCCTCATTTTTTCTCCCGGCGATCACCACCATGGAATCCCTGATCGGCATACTGGTGGGGGGAGGCAGTCTCCTGTTGGTGGCATGGATTTACAGCCTGATCACAAAAAAAGAAGGTATGGGTGGTGGGGACATCAAATTCCTGGCCATGATCGGTGCTTTTGTCGGGTGGCAAGGTGTGCTGCTGACAATTTTTCTTTCATCGGCCATCGGCACCCTCTGCGGCCTCGTGGTTATGATCCGATCAGGAAAAAACATGAAACTGGCGATTCCCTTCGGTCCATTTCTCGCCATCGGAACCATAATACATATTTTCTTTGGCAAAGAGTTGATTTTCTGGTATTTTCACACGTTCATCTAAATTGAGTGCTTGTCGAGGTTGCTATAGCTACAAGGTTTCATTTACCCCAAGGTTGGGGTTTAAACAGATACACATTTGGTCTGTCTGCATCGTTCCCGTCAATCCGAATCTGAATAAGATGAGATTAGCAATCATATCCGATATACATGGTAATATGGACGCACTGGACGAAGTCCTTGTGGATATTGACAAATCTAACGTCGATGCCACTATATGCCTGGGTGACATGGTGGGATACGGCCCGGAACCTGAAGCGGTAGTCCAGGCAATCTGCCGGCGGAATATTCCTACCCTGATGGGGAACCATGAGTTGGCTATTCTCGATCCAAAATACCTTGCCTGGTTCAACCCCCTGGCCCGGTTGTCAATACAGAAAACCATACCGATGCTCTCTGAAAAATCCCTTGCGTTCATCGCAAACCTGAAAACATTCACCACCCGAAAGCAGGCCAGATTTGTGCATGGTTTCCCTCCGGATTCTGCCCTTACCTACCTTTTCCAGATTGAAGAACCGGCCTTTTGCAGTGTTTTTGAGTCAATGTCGGAGAATTTATGTTTTGTGGGCCACACCCACAAACTCGACTTCGTCAGTTACAGGGCCGGCACTGTGATACGGGCCCCCCTGATTAAGGGGGTAATGCAATTGCGCAAAGAAAAAAAATATATTATCAATGTCGGCAGCGTGGGGCAGCCTAGAGATGGCAACAATAACGCCAAATATGCCATATGGGATGAAACTGACAACCTCATCCAGGTTAAGTTTATTCCTTATCATATTGCCAGGGTAACGAATAAAATCATTGAAGCGGGTCTGCCTGATGCCCATGCTGAGAGGTTGTGGTAATGAACCCTACAGTTACATAAACAACATGGCAAAGCATAGATAATGAGTTGTTATTATATGCAATATCGCATGGATAGCGCCATTGCCTGGATATTCCCCCAGGTGAATTCTAAGGATGGTGTTTTTTTTGCCATGTTGTTTACCCTTGCGGGAAAGCCGGAGAACTTCAGATCCTACGTTGCTGAGGGTTCGAAGTAAAAAACTACGACTTCACCCTCAGGCGCCT
>QMMS01000161.1 GCA_003647375.1 Deltaproteobacteria bacterium | reverse complement strand
TGTCAAACAACAGGAACAAAAACTGGCCATGCGACTTCTGGCCTGGCATTATGAGAAAAATGCGATGGTGATGCCACCTCCTTCTGAATTGCGCCAACAAGCCGAGCGTCTTGTTAACGACGCACATAATATTGCACGGGAGAGGGGACGCAATGTACTGTCGATTATAAAGGAATTGGTTGCGGATATCAAGAAGGGCTAGCCGCTAATTATCGGTTGCAAAAAAGAAATCGATTATGCTAAAAAATTTAACAGGTTAATAAACACATGGCAAACCAGGAAAAAAAATTAATCACCGTCGGTGTCATCGGAGCAACCGGTTATGCCGGCGCGGAACTCGTGAGAATCCTTTCCGGCCACCCCCATGTGATCCTGACAGTCCTGACATCGCGTCAGTACACCGGTGTCCGGTTCGATCTGGTGTACCCGGCAATGCAGGGCCGCATACCACTGGTGTGTGAAGCGCTTTCCATGGATAGATTGGACGATGCCTGTCAGGTGATATTTTTAGCGCTTCCGCACAAGATACCCATGACCATTATTCCTGAACTGATTGCCAAAGGGAAAAGCATTGTTGATCTCTCAGCCGATTTTCGATTCAGCGACCCTGCTTTATACGAATCCGTATATGAACGCCATACGGCAAAAGAGCTGCTGGGTGATGCCGTCTACGGCCTGAGTGAGATTTATACAGAGGCTATCCGGGATGCAGCGTTGATCGGGAATCCAGGCTGTTATCCTACCAGCGCACTTTTGCCGCTTATTCCACTGCTACGGAACGGATTGATCGATTCAACGTCGATTATCATAGACGCTAAATCAGGGGTCAGTGGCGCAGGGCGATCCCTGTCTCTCGGTACTCACTTCTGCCAGGTCAACGATTCCTTCAAGGCTTATAAAGTAGCCGAACACCGTCATAGCCCGGAAATCGACGCTATTTTGAGCCATGAAGCCGGAGAATCCGTGAGTGTCCTTTTTGTGCCGCACCTGGTGCCAATGACACGGGGCATGTTGACGACTGTATATGCAGGTTTGCAAAATAACGTGACGGGGGGTGACATTCGGGACTGTCTCGATGCATTTTATGGTCAGAGCCCCTTTGTGCGTATCTGCCCGGAAGGAAACCTGCCGGAAACCCATCATGTCAAAGGAACCAACTACTGTGATATCGGTTTCAAGCTGGATGAAAAACATGGACGGGTTATCCTGATTTCCGCCATCGACAACCTGGTAAAGGGTGCTGCAGGACAAGCTGTTCAGAATATGAACATCATGTGTGGCCTCGATGAAACCGCTGGATTGATGCAGATGCCATACCCGATCTGAGTATGGAAAACGGGTCCCATCCCGGCTTGCCAGGGAAACGAACAATATTTTCTATCACGAAATCACGAAAGTACGAAACCACGAAAAAGACCATAAAACTTTCGTGTTTTCCAGATTTCGTGTTTTCGTGATTTTTCTAATTTATTTTGTCACAAAATACAGAACTGTAACGTTAAAGTAGTTAAGTGAACGTTTCAAAATATGCAATAACTTGACATGATCCGATTCTTGCAATAGAACCGTTTTACTGTTACCTGAACTGAGCGATTTTTCCCGAAGAGATCGGTTCAGATCGAGATAAAAATCGCTCAATTCAGGTATTAATTATTCATTTAGGAAAGGAGAGTCATTATGACAGCAACGCTGATCAAAGGGACAGAGATTCGCGAAGAAATTCTGGAAGAGATTACAGCAGAGGTAGCTGAAATAAAAGAAAAACACGGTATTGTTCCAGGCCTTGTCACCATCCTTGTCGGCCAGAGCCCCGCATCCATATCTTATGTCACGCTGAAGATTAAAACAGCACACAGAGTCGGGTTCAAGGAGATTCAGGACAACCAGTCGGTTGATATCTCAGAAGAGGACCTGTTGGCCTTGATCGACAAGTATAACCGTGACGACTCCATCAACGGTATTCTCGTTCAATTGCCGCTTCCCAAGCAGATCAATGAAAAAAAAGTACTCAATGCCATCGATCCGGACAAGGATGTGGACGGATTCCACCCTGTCAATGTCGGTCGCTTAATGATTGGCGGCGATGAGGTTAAATTTCCCCCCTGCACACCCTCCGGTATTCAAGAGATGATTGTAAGGGCCGGCGTTGAGACCAGTGGCGCGGAAGTGGTGGTTGTGGGCCGATCCAATATCGTTGGTAAACCCATTGCCAATATGATGGTTCAAAAGGGACCGGGTGCCAACGCCACCGTTACGGTGGTGCATACCCGTACCAAGGATCTTGCCGCTCACTGTCTCCGCGCGGATATTCTTATCGTTGCTGCCGGAGTTCCCGGCTTGGTCAAACCGGAGTGGATCAAACCCGGTGCCTGCGTTATTGATGTCGGTGTGAACCGTGTCGGCGAAAAACCTAGTGTTAAGAATCCCGGTAAAATGGTCGCCATTTTAAAGGGCGATGTCGATTTTGATGAAGCCAAGGAAATTGCCGGTTATATTACGCCGGTTCCAGGGGGTGTTGGCCCCATGACCATTACCATGCTCATGCTGAATACGCTGAAAGCACTCAAATTTAAACTCGGCATTGCCTAATCTGAACATTTTCCATGAAGCACCTTCCAACTTAGGGTTCGCGCAGAAAATGTGAAGTTATTTTTTCGCGAGCCCTTAGTGCAGATCGAGATAAAAATTGTTCAGTTCAGGTTGAAGGATGATCCTGGTTTTGTCATGTTCGGATTAGAAGGCAGCCCATACTTGACACGCTGTTTCAGTCGTGGTAAAAATAGCGGTTAACGGGCTCAATTTCTGTTTCCAATTGGGTAATTCCAGGGCGCATGGTCATGAAGAAAATATCTTTTTTTATTTTAAGCAACACCGGCTCACGGGCCAGTCAGATTTCGGTTCCTGTTAGTCTGATTTATTTTTCCGTTGCCGTGGGTTTTATCGCTCTGACGGCCCTGGGTTATTTAGCCTACGATTATCATCAACTCAGAACAGTCGGTTTTGTCAATCAAGTCTATCAAAGCCAGATTGGTGATCAAAAGGATATCATCGCCGGTCAACATGCCCAAATTCAGGCCTTTACTTTCGAAATCAACAAGCTGAAATCAAAGCTGGTGACCCTCAATAATTTTGAGAAAAAGATCCGGGTGATCGCCAATCTTGACCAGGAGAACGAACAGGAGAGTCTGTTTGGGGTTGGCGGCTCTATACCCGGTGACCTGGCAACCAATGTTGACTTGGCAAAAAGACAGACCGGTCTGCTCAAAGAGATGCATGAACAGGTGGACAATCTGGATCTTGCGACTTCCAATCAAAAGACCGGTTTTTCATCCCTCCTGAAGGCACTTGAAGGCCAGAGAAATCTCCTGGCGTGTACCCCCGCCATTCGACCTGTCAAGGGATGGATGACGTCTCGATTCGGATACCGAAATTCACCTTTTACGGGCCGGAGGGAACTTCACAAAGGGCTTGATATCGCCAATAGAGAAGGCACTCAGATAATAGCACCTGCCGATGGGGTTGTAAAATTTACCGGCAGAAGAGGCCTTTTGGGCAAAGCACTCGTTATCGATCACGGCCATGGTATGGTAACCCGTTACGGTCATCTCAAAGCGATTTTAAAAAAGCGGGGTGAGCCGGTCAAGAGGGGAGATATCATTGCAGAAATGGGCAACACCGGACGAAGTACCGGCCCGCACCTTCACTATGAGGTTCATCTCAACGGTGTTCCCGTCAATCCAGCCAAGTATATCCTAAACTAGTCATGGCATCGCTGACTTGTTGCCATTGATTCCAGACGGCTTCTTTTTCAAAACAAATCCTTTGAAATTATATCTAAATCCCACATTCTTAAAATATGAAACGCTCATCTTAGGAATTAATTAATGCGAAACGTGGGTTTTACCATTGCCTTGGTGATCTATCTGTATTAACTTATTTAGGTTTATGACAACCCTTATATATAAGCGACAACGTCGCGTTTTAAAAAAATCGCCAAGCGAATTTATTCTCGGAGGTGACATTTTCACATGGTTATGAATTTTTTAACAAAAATATTTGGCAGTAAAAATGAACGAGAGTTGAAGAAGATTCAACCCATTGTTGATCAAATCAACAGCCTTGAGCCGACTGTTCAGGCTATGGACGATGTGCAGCTTGCAAAGCAGACCCTTCGATTCAAGGAGCGTCTGGTAAATGGCGAATCCCTGGATGACATTCTGCCCGAAGCGTTTGCTACGGCTCGTGAAGCATCTGTGCGCGCATTGGGGATGCGTCATTTCGACGTTCAGCTCATCGGCGGGGTAGTGCTCCACAATGGATGCATTGCTGAGATGAAAACCGGTGAGGGGAAAACACTTGTGGCCACGCTGGCGGCCTATTTGAATGCTTTGACGGGAAAAGGCGTCCACATTATTACGGTCAATGACTATCTGGCAACACGCGATACGGAGTGGATGGGAAAGCTCTATCATTTTCTCGGCTTGTCCGTCGGCACAATCGTTCATGGTATCGATGACAACGAGCGTAAAACTGCCTATGGCTCAGACATTACCTATGGAACAAACAACGAGTTCGGGTTCGATTACCTCCGGGACAACATGAAGTTTGACCGCAAATCTCTGGTGCAACCCGGGTTGAATTATGTCATTGTCGATGAAGTGGACAGCATCCTGATCGATGAGGCGCGAACCCCATTGATTATTTCCGGTCCTGCCGAAAAATCGACCCACCTCTACTACCAGGTTAACAACATTATTCCCAAGTTGAAGCGTGAACGGGATTTCACCATTGACGAGAAAGCACGAGCCGCTGTTCTCACAGAAGAGGGTGTTGCTAATGCAGAGGGTATCCTGAAGGTCGACAATCTGTATGATCCCAAGCACATCGAACTTCTGCATCATATCAATCAGGCCGTTAAAGCCCACGCCCTGTTCAAAAGGGATGTAGACTATATCGTTAAAAACGGTGAGGTCATCATTGTGGATGAGTTTACCGGCCGTTTGATGCCGGGAAGGCGCTATAGTGAAGGTCTGCACCAGGCGCTTGAAGCTAAAGAGAATGTTAAAATCGAAAATGAGAATCAGACACTGGCAACCGTCACATTTCAGAATTATTTTAGAATGTACAATAAACTTGCCGGCATGACCGGTACCGCAGACACAGAGGCGGCTGAATTCAAAAAGATCTATCAACTCGACGTCTCAGTCATCCCAACCAACCAGGACATGATCCGTAAAGATTTTTCAGATGTCATCTACAAAACACGCAGGGAAAAATATGAAGCGGTCATGGATGAAATCGTGGAACTCAACCAAAGAGGCCAGCCGGTCCTGGTGGGGACCATATCCATCGATGTTTCCGAAGGGCTGAGCAAAAAGTTGAAAAAAAGAGGTATCCAGCATGAAGTTCTGAATGCCAAGAACCATGAGAAAGAGGCCGAGATCATTTCCATGGCCGGCCAAAAAGGGGCCGTCACGATATCCACCAACATGGCGGGTCGTGGTACGGATATCGTACTGGGTGAAGGTGTGACCGATCTGGGAGGGCTCCATATATTAGGAACCGAGCGTCATGAGAGTCGTCGAATCGATAATCAGCTGAGGGGGCGATCAGGTCGCCAGGGGGACCCCGGGTCCTCACGGTTTTATCTATCCCTGGAAGACGATCTTTTGCGCATATTCGGCGGTGAAAGAATCACCGGAATCATGGAAAAGCTAGGCATGGAGGAGGGTGAGCCCATTGAGCATGGCCTGATCAGCCGAGCTATCGAGAATGCACAGGCCAAGGTTGAAGGTCACAACTTTGATATTCGTAAACACCTGCTTGAGTATGACGATGTCATGAACCAACAGCGGGAAGTTATTTACAGGCAGCGGCGTGAAGCGCTGGATGGGAAAAACCTGAAGGAAACCGTTCAGGACATCATATTTGACAAGGCTTCCGAGATCGCTGAATTATTTGCAGATGAAAAAACTTTGCCCGAAGAATGGGATTTCAAAGGGATCGATGATGCGGTTTTCAAGCAGTTCAATTTGAAAATCGGTAAACCTGATGAAGATACACTCAATGGTTTGAACAGCGAGGGGCTTGCTCAGTTGATTTACGATGATGCCATTGCGGCTTTCCACGAGAAAGAAACCCTTATCGGTCCGGATGAATTCAGAAACCTGGAACGCTATATTTTGCTGCAGACGGTAGACCAGTTATGGAAGGACCACCTGCTCAGCATGGATCACCTGAAAGAAGGGATAGGACTCAGAGGATATGCGCAGCAAAATCCCTTGATTATCTATAAAAAAGAGGGGTTTGAGATGTTCCAGGAGATGATATCGAGGGTTCAGGAGGAGACGCTTTCGATTCTATACCGAATTCAGCTGGCAGAACCCGAGGACCTAAAGGAGATGCACAAGCCTGAGGAGTCACCAATGGTGTTTTCCGGTGGTGACACGGCAGCAACTAAAAGAAAACCGGCGACGCGATCCGCCAAGAAAGTTGGTCGTAATGCGCCATGCCCCTGCGGCAGCGGGAAAAAGTACAAAAAGTGCTGCGGACAATGAAGAATGCCAACCGAATATAAAAAAATAGACAATACCGAATCAAAATCTTTCACCCTCGGTGTCATATCCGATACACACGGCCTGTTACGCCCGGAAGTGATTAAATCCTTCAAAGGTGTGGATCTCATTCTCCACGCAGGTGATGTCGGGGATCCTGAAGTGATCGATCACCTGGAAATTGTTGCGCCGGTGGTGGTGGTCAGAGGTAACATGGATTACGGGAACTGGGCAGATCGACTTCCCGTTTCAAAATCCCTTGTCATCGGTAAGACCAAGCTGTTTTTAATTCATGATATTGAATGGATCGATCGTCAAATGGCGTTACAAGACTATCAGGCGATTATCACCGGTCATACGCACCGTCCTCTTATCGATGAGCAGGACAATGTTCTATTTCTAAATCCCGGCAGTGCAGGGCAGCAAAGACAAGGGCATCCCGTGTCGATTGGAAAGCTTGTCCTTTACAATGGCCGGCTGGATGCCCAACTTATCCAACTGAAAGTCTGAGTTGGATGCCCCTTTACAAACCAGTGTCTTGATGATTATAATAAGTTATTCAGTATCGAAAACTTGGTCTTTTGGGCCAGGTCAGAGGTAATTGGCTATGCCGAATTCTCGGATTTAGAATTTATTACAGCCGACCATGTAAAATGAACATGTCCAAAACCGATATTGCAACAGATAAGCAAACCAGGACGCATAAACGCGTCCAGGAGCCGCCATTCTACCGGGTGCTGATCCATAATGACGATTATACCACCATGGAGTTCGTCATCGAGATCCTGATGGTTGTATTCAATCGGTCCATGGAAGATGCGACACGCATCATGCTGAATGTCCACAGAAACGGTATCGGAATTTGCGGGACCTATCCTTACGAGATAGCGGAAACCAAAGTGGGGATTGTAGAAGTGCTCGCAAGAACGAGCGACTTCCCGTTAAAATGCTCTATGGAGAAAGCATAAAAATGATCAGTAAAGAACTCAGTGAAACATTGGGATTCGCTGTCAAAGAAGCCAAAAAAAGACGGCATGAATATGTGTGCGTGGAACATGTGCTCTACGCTATCCTGCATGATGACAGTGGTGTCGACATCATTGAAAACTGTGGTGGAAATGTAGACAACCTCAAGGCACTGCTTGAAAAATTCTTTTCAGAGCGGATTGAGTGCATTCCGGAAGGATCGGAGTATGTTCTGCAGCAGACCATCGGTTTTCAGCGGGTTATCCAGCGGGCCGTCAACCACGCCCGCTCGGCTGAAAAGCAGGAAGTGGCTGTGGGGGATATCCTGGCATCCATTTTCCAGGAAAAGAATTCCCATGCCGATAATTTTTTAAAATCGGAGGGTGTCACGCGTTTCGATATCTTGAATTACATTTCGCACGACATCCACAGCGAATTTGTAAAGCCTGGAGACAGCGGGCTTTCCAGACCGGACCAGAGAGAGAAGAAAAAGAAATCGGATCCATTGGCGCTTTTTACCATCGATCTTATGGAAAGAGCCGCCCAGGGGAAACTGGATCCGCTCATCGGCAGGCAGCTTGAATTGGAACGGACCATGCAGGTTCTCTGCAGACGACGAAAGAACAACCCGGTTTTCGTTGGTGATCCCGGAGTCGGAAAGACTGCTATGGCAGAGGGTCTGGTACAGCGGATAGCGGAGGGGGATGTCCCGGACATCCTGAAAGATATCCGTATTTATGCCCTTGATCTGGGAGCTCTTCTTGCTGGAACGAAGTTCCGGGGTGATTTCGAGCAGCGGCTTAAAGGGGTCATTTCAAAACTCATCAGTATCCCGAATTCGATCCTCTTTATCGATGAAATCCATACCATTGTAGGAGCAGGTGCCACGAGTTCCGGTTCGATGGATGCTTCCAATATTCTGAAGCCGGTACTCGGCTCCGGTGACTTGCGCTGTATTGGTTCAACGACCTATGAGGAATACAAAAATCATTTCGATAAAGATCGAGCATTTTCCAGGCGTTTTGAAAAAATCGAAATTGCGGAACCACCCGTGGATGAAACAGTGAAAATCCTGAAGGGCCTGCGCTCGAGGTATGAAGCGCATCACAATATCCGTTACAGCGACACGGCATTGAAGGCGGCGGCAGAACTGGCTGCCAAGCACCTGAATGATCGATATCTCCCTGACAAGGCCATTGATGTCATGGACGAGGCAGGCGCATTTGTCAGGCTTTTGGGATCCACCCGACGAAAGAGAATCAATCCGTCGGACATCGAAAAAATCGTTGCAAAAATGGCCCGAATTCCCACCAGAAGCGTTTCGACAAATGACCGGACCAATCTTTCGACACTCGAAAGTCGTCTCAAAGAATATGTTTACGGCCAGGACGAAGCCATTGCTTCTCTGGTAACTTCCATAAAGCGGTCCAGGGCTGGGCTGGGTTTCCCCGGTCATCCTATAGGTTCCTTTCTGTTTACAGGGCCTACGGGTGTCGGAAAGACAGAGGTCGCCATCCAGATAGCGAAAAATCTGGGTATCGAGTTCATGCGGTTTGATATGAGCGAGTACATGGAGAAACATGCCATCGCCCGGCTGATTGGAGCGCCGCCGGGTTATATCGGATTCGATCAGGGTGGACTTTTGACGGACGGTATTCGCAAGCATCCGTACTGTGTCCTTCTGCTCGATGAAATTGAAAAAGCCCACCAGGATCTGTTCAGCATATTGCTGCAGGTGATGGATCATGCAACCTTGACGGACAACAACGGGAAAAAGGCCGATTTCCGCAATGTCATCATGATCATGACGTCCAATGCCGGAACTCGTGAAATGAGCGCCCAGACTATCGGCTTCGGGGACCCCAAATCCGATACGGCATTCAAAGGGAAAAAGGCCATCGAAAAAATATTCAACCCGGAATTCAGAAATCGGCTCGATACCATCATTACGTTTAATTCACTGTCGACGGATATCATGGGGCTGATTGTGGATAAGTTTGTCAAGGAATTGAATGACCAGTTGATTCCCCGAAAAGTAAGGATTGAGATTTCACCGGAGGCAAGGGACTGGATGGCCCAAAAGGGTCATGACCCCCGGTATGGTGCCAGACCCCTGACAAGATTGATGCAGACCGAGATCAAGGACGTGCTGTCCGATGAAATTCTTTTCGGAAAACTGGAAAAGGGCGGTCTTGTTCTCATTGAAAGGGACGGCGATAAACTTTCTTTTCAAATGACAACGCGACAAACGGTCATTGCTGCGGCAACGACTTAATAGCTCAATTTTCGGGGTTGAGCGAACACGAAATGAATAATCCCCTGGCGCTTTGTGAACTCGCCGCAAGGACTCCTAACATCAGCGCTGGCCATATGGTTAAGCAGGCATGGCTTCAAAATGACCGGGTTTTCATATTGGATTTTCATTGTCATGCGCTGATGTAAGGATCCCTAAGCGCCTCAAACAGCACAAATCGCCATTGGATCACC
>QMMS01000160.1 GCA_003647375.1 Deltaproteobacteria bacterium | reverse complement strand
TTATAGGGCATCCCGTATTTCATCGATTCGAGCGTTGAGCATCTCGCTTTTTTGATGCATGAGCCGCATGATTTCATACAATGAATCGACCCGATCATTTATTTTCAGAATGACATCACCGAGTTGTTCAAATCGATCCTTCATGACTTTCAGCTGATTTTCATCGTCCGGGCTTTCCAGAAGAGTGCTACGCTCTCGATTAAAATCCTTTATCATCTGATCGAGATCGTCTTTTTCTCCATCCGAAAGGCTGAAGTCGATTTCTTTTGAGTTTTTATTTGTCATATTTCATAAGCTTTTCTTTGATCTTCGTGTCAATGGCGTTCATCATATCATCAGTCTCTCTTGATGCATCAGAATTCTCTGCCACGTGACTTTCTGAAAGGCTTCTCTTTTGAAAAATGATCAGTGCGATTAAAAGAACGATGATACCTGTAATCGCTGCCAACAGCAGGAGCAGATATTGTTGGGAATTATCCTTTTTCTTTGGAATTTCTTTTGGTATCCGGGTCTGATCGATTGGCAACTGAGCTTTGTCGGCCGAAGGACGCGTTAGTTCCGGATTTGCCAACAAGACTATTTCTTCATCACGGATGGGGGTGGTTGCGATATCTCGGGGTTCAGGTGTTGCATCCTGAGGTTCGGATATAATTTCCCGGGGTTCGGGCCGTGAATCTGCCATGACCGGTTCTTTTCTGCAAAATACATCCAACACCATCCTGTCTGGTCTCTGGAGCGTAAACGGATTTAGCTCAGCCACTTTTGGGTCGAATAAAAGATTAGCCACAATATGGCTTCCGTCCTGGAATGTCGATACAGTATCAATACAGTCCAGCGGGTTTGTTATCGGCGTGGCCGGAAGTTCCGATGTCGTGTCGAGGAATCGTATGGAGGCGCTTCCGGCCGCAGTATTTTCGGACACTTGATATTGAACTGCCGCTGAAAATTCAAACACAACCCGTATATACCCGCCATGGTTGCCCATTCGGACCTCTTTCAGGAGCGCTGTTTCAGCCGGGGCTGGATCCGGCAGACCCGCAACACCCAGAAAAAACCCGAGCAACAGGGCTCGCAAGATAACGGGTACACGAGTACGCTCGTGCGCCTGTTGCCCGTTAGCTTTGTCAGGGTGCAGCATATCGTCCTTATCGCCTGAATTTTTGCGTTGGCGTGAAACAGACATCTTACAATCGTGTAACAATTTTATGAGGATAACCAAAAAAACGTGAGGTGTCAATTGTTTGTAATGTAAATATAATGGGTCAACGTTGGGGGAGAATAAGTGAATCAAAAAACAATGAGATAATAGCCTGTTCGATCCGGAATATCAACCAATGATGTCTGTTTTCCGATGCCGGGAGGCGGGTACATAGTTGCACAGCGGTTCCTCGGTCATGTAGTCACCGGTTGCCTCAAATGCCCGGGCACGACAGCCGCCACAGACTTTTTTATATTCGCAGTCACCGCATTTTCCGGTGAGGCAGTCATAGTCACGCAGTCTCAGAAACACATCCGACTGGTTCCAGATTTCCTGGAACGACTTCCGGGTAACGTCACCACACGCCACATTGAGAAAGCCGCACGGTTGGACAATGCCGGTGTGGGATATGAAACAGAATCCGACCCCCCCAAGACATCCCCGGCTGACAGCATCCAGGCCGTGGGTCTGAAAAGTCACCTTCTGCCCGTCTTTTTTGGCGCGTTGCCTGAGAATGCGGTAATAGTGAGGGGCACAGGTGGCTTTGAGCTGCAGGGGCGCCTTGTCCCTCTGGTCGTAGAACCAGTTCAAGGTTTCTTCATACTCCTGGGCATCGATTTCCGTATCCACAATGTATTTTCCTCTTCCGGTGGGAACCAGCAGGAAGATGTGGTGGGCAACAGCACCCAGGTCCACGACCAGCTTCTGAATGGCGGGAATCTGGTCGAGATTCGATTTTGTGATGGTTGTGTTTATCTGGAATTCAACGCCGGCCTTTTTCGCCATGGCGATTCCCTGAAGGGCGCCGTCAAAAGCGCCGTCCACGCCCCGGAAGCGGTCATGAATATCCCGGGTAGCTCCGTCCAGGCTGATGCTGATTCTCTTTATGCCGGCGTCCGCCATCTGCCGGGCCTTGTCTTCGGTGATGAGTGTTCCGTTGGGGGCCATCACCATACGAAGCCCCTTATCGGTACCATACTGCGCGATCTCGAAAATATCCGATCTCAACAAGGGCTCGCCACCGGTCAGAATAATGATCGGGTCTCCCACCACGTGTATCTGGTCAAGAAGATTCAAACAGGCGGCGGTGTTGAGCTCACCCTCGTAGGGACCCATGGTTGCGGATGCACGACAATGAACACAGGACAGGTTGCAGTTTCTGGTGATCTCCCAGGCGACCAGGCGCAAATTCGCTCTTTTTGACTCCTCTTTTAAAGCATGGGGATGATTTTTTGCAGGCATATTTTTTTTGTCCATAATTTAAATCCGAAACACGAAATCTAAATTTTGATCCGGATAAACCGGAAAAGAAAAAGATCAAAGCAATTCAAAACGATCAATTCAACAATCTAAGATGGGAAAGTAATAAGTCCAAGTTCAAGGCGTCACAAATCTCGTGTCACGAGGCGTACTGTGTGTACGTCGAGTGACAGCGGGATGAAGTGCAACGCAGAAATTGGGCTTTTTACTTTTCCATTAATATGCCGGCAGTTTCGATGGCAAAATAGGTAAGTATCATATCAGCGCCGGCGCGTTTAATGGCGGTCAAGGTTTCCATCATCACCTTTTTGCCGTCCAGCCAGCCCATCTGCTCGGCCGCCTTGATCATGGCATATTCACCACTGACATTATAGGCCGCAACAGGAAGGTCGATCTCTTCCCGGATCCTGTTGATTATATCCAAATAGGCCAGGGCAGGCTTCACCATGATGATATCCGCCCCTTCCTCGATGTCCATGGTTGCTTCCCGAATGGCTTCGATGGCGTTGGCAGGATCCATCTGATACGTTCTGCGGTCGCCAAACTGGGGAGCGGAGTCAGCCGCTTCCCGAAAGGGGCCATAATAGGCCGAGCAGTATTTTGCTGCATAGGACATGATGGGAATTCTGCTGAAATTGTTCTCATCCAGGAGATTTCTTATTTCTGCGACACGGCCATCCATCATGTCTGAAGGGGCTACCATATCGGCCCCTGCGCGGCAATGAGACAATGCTGTTCTGGCAATCAGATCCAGCGATGCATCATTGTCGACGGTATTACCCTCCACGATACCGCAATGGCCATGATCCGTATACTGACAAAGGCAGACATCGGTAATAACGGCCAGATCCGGATGGCTGTCCTTGACCGCCTTGATTGCCTGCTGCACAATGCCGTTTTTGGCATAAGCTCCGGTTCCCAGTGGATCTTTTTTGTCCGGCAGGCCAAACAACATGATGGCCGGTATATCAAGATTCTGGACGGTTTTGGCCACTTTGACGACGTTGTCTATGGAGAGCTGGAACTGTCCCGGCATGGATGGAATGGGATTTTTGATGTTTTTACCCCCGATGGCGAATATTGGCAGTATCAGATCATCCACAGAGAGTTGTGTTTCACGAATCATGCGCCGAAACGCCCTGCTTTGACGCATTCGCCTGGGTCGATAGTCTGGAAATAGCATGAGAACCCCGTAACGTTTAGCTTACTTTGAGTGGTTGTTTTGTTAAATATATTATCAGGGGCATAGAGATAGACATGTCATTATGCCCTTCGGGCGTCATTTGTCCTTCGGACAACATTAGCGCTTCGCGCGTAATTTATTGTAGCTCATGGCTCTTAGCTGAACCTAAAACTTAAAACCTTACCTTCCAAACCGAAGACCCTGCCGTCAGGCTACCCCTATCTCTTCATCCGTCAGATAACATGCCGGATCCGGTGCCCATACGTCACCACTGACCGCTTCCGCCCTCACTCTGAAGTTGCCACCGCAGATATCGAGCCATTTGCAATCGGCGCATCGCCCCTTGACATGTTTCTTTTTTTCTTTCAGTTGTTGCATCAGTTCATTGGAAGTGTCTGTCCAGATTTCGGAAAAGGGCCGCTGCCTGACATTGCCGAAGCTGAAGTGTCGCCAGAATTGATCGGCATAGACCTCACCGTCCCAACTGACACAGCCGATGCCTCTGCCTGAATTGTTGCCCTCGTTCATTTGCAGCAGTTCGAGTACATCCTTGGCACGCTGGGGGTTTTCTTTGAGGAGCCGCAGATACAGGTAGGGGCCATCGGAATGGTTGTCGACGGTAAGCACTTCTTTGGGGATACCCCGATCGTGAAGATCTTTGGTACGGTCGATAATCAAATCCACGACTTTTCGAGAATCTTCATGGGAAAGGTCTTCCTCGATCAGTTTTGAGCCGCGACCGGCGTAGACCAGGTGGTAGAAGCAGGCCCTGGGAATCTCCTTTTCCTCCAGGAGATCGAATATCTTCCCAATTTCATCAGCGTTGGCCTTGTTGATGGTAAATCGGAGTCCGACCTTGATCCCCACAGCCTGACAATTTTCAATACCCTTCATGGCTGCGTTGAAAGCGCCTTTGACTCCTCGAAATGTATCGTTGATGGATGCCATCCCATCGAGACTGATGCCAACATAGGAAAGGCCAATGTCCCTCAATTTACGTGCCATTTGAGGTGTAATGAGTGTGCCGTTGGTGGAGATGACTGCGCGCATTCCTTTTTGGACCGCATACTCAGCCAGATCGGGCAGGTCTTTTCTCACCAGGGGTTCTCCGCCCGAGAAGAGGAGAACCGGGACACCAAATGCGGCCAGGTTGTCGATGAGCCTCTTGCCTTCCTGGGTTGTGAGTTCGTTGCTTTCCGCCTCTTTTGTTGCCTGGGCATAGCAGTGGATGCATTTCAAGTTGCAGCGACGTGTAACATTCCAGACCACGACAGGTCTTTTGTCGGCCGAGAACTGAAGAAGATGCGAGGGTAATGACGAAGACAGCCTGCCGTAGCGCAGTGCATCGGAAGGCTCCACTGTTCCACAATAGAGTTTTGATATACCGATCATGTGTGTTCCTTTTGAGAATCGATCTCAAAGTGGACCGATGGAATGATGGATCAATGGAATATTGAGCGTGGCGCCGGGGACTGTCAAAGAGTTCATTGGAACTGTGAATTCAAAATAGACAGCATTCCGTTTTTCTACCCAATATTCCAATATTCCAGAAAGTTATAAACACTCAGCTTTAGGCAATCTGCATTTTGTCTTTAATCAACCCCTCGATGAATTTTTCCGGAAACAGAAGGGCTTCCCTGGTGATGAAAAAACGGTTTCGGCCGGTTTTATCTCTCACCAGTTTCAAACCATGCTCAAAGTCATCGGACAGCTGTTTGAAAAGTTTCTTTGGATTAATTTTTGAACCGAATATATTTTTTATGACGTGGTCGATGGCACTGTCCTCCAGAACCAGGTTGACGTCATGGGATTTTAAAAACTGGAGTTCAATGGCTTTGATCTCATCGTAGTAGGCTTTGATTTTCTGGATAATTCTGCTGATATCAGAGGCATTTTTACTGTATTGATCGGCCACGATATCGATCCGTGAAGACGGCATATCCATCTGATACTTGCCGATGATATGATCCTTGTTGGCGACGATGTAATCAAAAATGCCGTGTTTTTCTTCTTGCACCAGGCGTTCAAATGTGGATTCCCAATCACTGTCATCCGGGGCGTTCGTTATGCTCTCAAACGTGTCTTCGGGTGAATCAATCAGTTTAACGGTTATGGGGAATTTGCGCAAGTTGGTCGACGGAAGTCGCTTTTCATAGAGCAGCAGCGCGTTCTCCACGGCACTCACAAGTCCCCTTGCACCGGTATTTTCTTTGGCAGCCTCTCTGGCCAGAGATTGAAGGGCTTTGTCCTCAAATTTGGCATCGATGCCATATGCTGCAAAATCGAGTTTTTTGCCGAGCGTAATCGGGTTGTTGGGGTTCTGTAAAATTTTGTAGAGATCGGTTTCGTCCAGGTATTCAAATACGGCGCGAACCGGGAGCCGGCCGACAAACTCTGACTCGAACCCGAATTGAATCAGGTCTTCCGATTTGATGTACTTCAACAAATCAGCCTTTTCATCGGCTTTTGGAAGTTGTGCACCAAACCCGATTCCCTGGGAGGAGATACGTTTTTGAACGATTTCCGCAATATCATTGAAGGCGCCGCTCATGATGAAAAGGATTTTTTTGGTATTCACGACGTTTTTTTCACGCTTGCCGGTTTTCCGAAAGTTTTCCACCTCCTGAAGCATTGAAATCGGATCGTGGGGAACCTTGAGATCGACCTCGGTCTCTTCCATGGGTTTCAACAGAGCCCGTTGCACACCGGTTCTACTGACATCGGCGCCCACCAGGTTGCGGCTGGATGCAATTTTGTCGATTTCATCGATGTAGATAATGCCATGTTGGGCGTGCTCAATGTCACCATCAGCCTCTCGAACCAGATCCCTTACCAGGTCTTCTACATCACCTCCCACATAGCCCGTCTCGCTGAATTTGGTGGCGTCTCCTTTCACAAACGGCACACCGATTTTTTTTGCGATAAGTTTGATCATGTAGGTTTTCCCGACGCCGGTGGGACCGACCATGAGGACATTGTTTTTTATGCTTCCCACCATGTCATTGACAACGTCGGGTGATGCCTGATAGCGCTTTATACGGTTGAAATGTGTACAGATCTTGGTGGCGAGAATTGCTTTGGCGCTCTCCTGCTTGACGATGTACTGATCCAGGTAAGCAACCAGTTCTTCCGGCTTGAGATCGAAACTGATTTTCTTTTCTCTTTTAGGCGGTTTTTCATCGGGCCCATCCATGTTTTCCTGCTGGATAACCATAGGTTGGGCAACCTTGACATTCCCGCCAAATTTTTTTGTAAGAAATTCAGCAATTTCTTTTTCAAGTTCTTTGGGTGTCGGTATTTTTTCATTTATTTCTTTCATAACGATTTACATTATAATCACGGGCTGCTGTGATTGCAAGGGCGGGGTTTTAACGAAGGAGACAGTTTTAGGTGTTACGTTTTAAGTTTTAGGTTCAGCTAAGAGCAAACAGCTATCAGCTAAAAGCTAACACCGTAAGGTGTTCAATATCGTCCGATAGGATAAATATCACACGAAGTGTAAAGGACGCCCGAAGGGCATAATTACGCGCGGAGCGCAAAAGCGGCGTAGCCGCACATGATAAAATCGCGAAGCGATTTTATTTGGGGTTGACATATTTCCAGACTTATGATGCATGTTTGCCACCCAAACACATACGATGAAACACAAATGGTGTTCTTTAATTGTCACATTTGCGTGTTTTGTGGGGAAAAAAAGGAAAAGATAGGAAACGACTTGGATAAAATACTCTACGTAATTTCGGCAGTCGGGCAGGACCGTCCCGGCCTGGTGCATTCGGTCACGCAGATTCTGTCGGATTTGCATATCAATATTGTCGATATCGAGGCTCGCTCCGTCCGGGGTCATTTCACCATGTTTCTGGTGGTCGATTTAAGCGCCTCGGATAAAGAATACGGCGACCTGCTCCAGGCCCTGGAGCCTATTCGTTCTAACTTTAACATGGGAATACGGGTCGAACCTTATGTTGAAGGACGCCGCAAGGTTGAAAAGCGCATGATGATTTTCACCCTCATGGGTAAAGATCGGCCGGGTATTGTTGCGTCGGTTTCAGGCATGTTTTCCGAGAACAGCATCAACATTGAAACCATCAAAATGATCGCCCGGGGAGAATACATCGCCACGGAGATCACCATCGACACGTCGGATGTCCCTGATATCAGAAGTATGCGCCGGATGCTTTATGCGTTTTCAGAGGACTCGGGCCTGGATGTATCATTGCGGGATTACAATATATTTCAGAAACAGAAACAGGTTGTCCTTTTCGATTGCGACAGTACCATCATCCAGGGGGAGATCATCGATGAACTGGCCAAGGTGGCGGGTGTCGGGGAAACGGTCAAGGAAATGACCATCAAGGCTATGAACGGTGAAATGAGTTATACAGAAGCCGTGAAAAAGCGCGTAAGTCTTTTGAAGGGGCTGACGGTGGAACAGCTTGAAATCCTGTCCAAAGGGATTCATCTGACGCCTGGGGCTGAAGAGCTCATTGCGACGCTTAACCGGATGGGTTACAAGGTCGGTGTGATCTCCGGTGGTTTTTCATTTTTCACCGACTATCTCAAGAAGCGACTCAACCTCGATTATGTTTTTGCCAACGAACTGGCTGTTGAAAACGGTGTTGTCACCGGGAAAATCAAAGGCGGCATCGTCGATGCCAAACGAAAAGGGGAAATCCTTCAGAAAATTGCAGAGACAGAGGGGATTTCCGTGGATCAGATCGTTGCGGTGGGCGATGGCGCCAATGACCGGTTTATGCTGGAGAATGCCGGCCTGGCCATTGCGTTCAGCCCCAAGGAGATATTAAAGGAATACAGCGATGGGATGATTACGACGGATAACCTGTCCGGGTTGCGGTACTTTCTCGGAATTCCTGAGGACAAAAATTAAAATTCATCTCAACTTGTTGAAATGAATTTTAATTTAAATATACTGATTCCAAATCGGTGCCAATTTAATGATGATTAACGGTGACAATCAACATTTATAATCTAAAACCTAAAACTTAACACCTAAAACGATTCTTTTAGTAATCCACCCGCTCCTTGAGCTCTTTCCCGCATTTGAAATAGGGTAGTTTCTTCGGGGATATTTGTACGGTTTCTCCGGTTTTGGGATTTCTGCCAACATAGGGCTTGTACTGTTTGACATAAAAGGAACAAAACCCACGTATCTCCACACGTTCCCCCCGTGCCAATGTTTCGACCATTTCGTTGAAAAAAGTATCGACGATTACTTTGGCCTCAGTTTTTGTCAAACCGTTTGCCTCACTGAGAGCATCTGCCAAATCCGCTTTGTTCATTGTTTTCTCCTATTCGCTTTCAAGTGACGCAGGCGGCGGTCATTTCCACCCCGTCGTTACAAAGATTTTTTATAATTCAAGCCCATATCAAACCGCACTCGGGGCCTGATGTCAAATAAAATCGTTATAATCTCACGGGAATAATGAAATGCTACAAATCAGTTCATTGTGTTCGTTGAGTTTATTGAGTTGCTATCGGTAAACGGTATATGGTTGCCAATACGTACCGTTTAAACAACCCCACAAACCCAACAAACTCAATAAACACTGTTTTCAGGCTAACCCGTTTGTTGGATCCCCTTCGTCCACCATCTGTGACAGAATGTCTCGCTCCCGGGCATCCGGGAGGATTCCGGTGATTACCGCCTCCAGTACAACCGTATCGTCCTGGTTCTTGTAAACAACTTCAGCGATGGCTCTGCGATTCTCGTCAATGGCAGTGATGGTGAAAAGACAGGTGATGGTGTCTTTGAAATAAACCGGTTGTTTAAAACGAAAATCCATGCCGGTTGCCAGCCATCCGATCTGGCCGCCGATCTCGGTTATGATACTGGCCGCCAGGAGTCCGTGGCAGATTTTCCCATTGAAATTTTTGGCCGTTGCAAAGCGTTCATCAAAGTGAACCGGGTTGTAATCCCTGGTGATATCAGCAAAGATATTCGTATCTGATTCCGTGAACGTGCGGGTCACAGTGAAGGTGTCCCCCGTTATCAACCCCTGGATAGTCTTTTGTCGTATCTCGGTCATATTGGCATCGTTTTTTAAGTAATAATAGTATGGTCAGTGGAGGTAAGTTCCTGTAAGAATTCGCTGTTACGGCATGATAAGCGGCAGACCGCTTGCCATTCTTTTACGCTTCTGTTAGACTGACACCAAGTTGAGCGTTTCAAAAAGGAGCGACGACATCGCGTTTCAAAAAATCGACCATCGATTTTATCTATATTAAAATGATGGTTCCAACATTTGTCAAGTCTCGATTCAAAAAGCACACAACCCTGACCCCAATATGATTTATCCTATAATTTGAAATGCTCACGTTAGTTAGTGTCCGTCCAGAAATGAGGATTTTTTCGTGAGATCAAGGCGGACG
>QMMS01000159.1 GCA_003647375.1 Deltaproteobacteria bacterium | reverse complement strand
CATTCGGCCGTATTTCATCATCAATCCGGTGGGCACAAGATATGGCTTCGTTTGATATGTCCTTTTGAAAAAAATATGGAATCCCCTTTTCGGAGTAACCGGAACATTATTTTGACAAATGCTATAATATTCACCGGTTCGGTAGAACCTTTCCGAGTCCTCCACCAGAGATGGAGGATTTTAGATCGGAATATTGATTCTTTCGACAATTCGATCGAGCAGCCTATGGGCCAGATCTTCTTTGGCCATCATGGGAAAGGCTTCCTGTGTGCCATCACGGTAATACAGCGATGCCCTGTTGGTATCCGATCCAAAAGCGGAGTCCCCACCCTTGACAATATTGCCCACAATCATATCGAGATTTTTTTTGGACAACTTACTGGTTGCATGCTCATCAAGCAATTCTGTCTCGGCCGCAAAACCCACCAGGAAACGGTCTCCTTTCCGCTGGCCAATCTCTGCTATAATATCCTGGTTTCTAACGAGATTCAGCACCATCTCATCCTTTTCTTTTTTCATCTTTTCAGCGGTGATGTCCCTGGGCCGGTAATCGCTGACAGCAGCCGTTTTGATGATGATATCCGCATGCTCGAAATGTTCAAAGACTGCAGTTGCCATTTGGGCAGCCGTTTGGATACGAATCACCTTTACATCATAAGGATCGCAAAGACTGGAAGGCCCGGATATCAGCGTCACCTGCGCACCTCTTTGTGCAGCGGCTTTGGCAATTGAAAATCCCATTTTCCCGGATGAAGGGTTGCTGAGGAACCGAACCGGGTCCATGGGTTCCTGGGTAGGGCCTGCCGTCACCAGGATCTGCTTGTCGGACAGGTCTTGCGGACGCATGGCTTTCATTAGCCGGTAAAGAATCTCTTCAGGATCAGGCAGTCTTCCGGGTCCGGTGACACCACAAGCCAGTTCACCGGAATCGGGCTTAAGGATGATATGGCCATCTTTTTCGAGCAGGGACAGGTTGCGTTGAACCGCCGGGCTCTGATACATATCCGTGTTCATGGATGGGCAGAGCAACACGGGCGCCGTTACCGCCAACAGGAATGTCGTCAAGGCATCATCAGCAATGCCACCGGCCATTTTACCGATAACGTTGGCAGTGGCAGGGGCAACAATCACGGCACCGGCATCTTTTGCCCATGCTATATGACCGATGCTCGCATTATGTCCTTCTTCGAAAAGATGCGTGCAGACGGCCTTTCCGGAAAGGGCTTCAAATGTCAATGGCCCAACGAACCGACATGCATTTCCGGTCATGAGCACACGGACATCAGCCCCCTGTTTCGTCAGCAAGCGAAGCAGCTCAACACTTTTGTATGCCGCAATGCCACCGCTTATACCTAATATGATATTTTTTTTCTCCAGTATGTCTGTCATCTCTTATCCCCAATAAATTTGATGGTCTCGCAAAAAGTCAGAAAAGCTACTTTTTTACGAGAGTGTTTTGTATTTGGTGTTTAGTGTTTTGGAGTCTAACAGCTTGGTATATCGGCATATATTCCATACTAAATACAAAATACTAAACACCAAATACTTGATGAATTCGACTTTTTACGAATTCATCAAGTTTTTATTCATTTTAAAATTTGGCCCTGTTCGGCATTACAGACACTTAGGAACGAGTTTTTCACGGTCGTACAGGGATTATCGATCGGCCGCAACACACACATTATAATAGTTTAGGGCTCCAAAAAGAAATATCACTTTAATAAGCCGGACGGCGGGGCTTCATTCTTCGGTGTCACCCATATTTCAACCTGCGTCTTGTAGCCATATCGGCTGTCCATCATGGTTATCACACACCAGCGGTTTCCCTTCTCAAATTGTAGTATCGATCGAGGCCCTTTGAACATACTGACAACCATCCAGTTGTCTTTTGCCATGTTCGTCTTAAAAAAATCAATCAATGCATCCGGTTTAAGCGTTCCACTCAAGGACAGAACCCCGGCCGAAATGCTTGGGGTTTCAAATACGGATGACATTTTGCGGTTCACCTGCATGGCCTTCGGAATAAGAATATCATCAAAATCATGATAAACTCCTGCCACAACATTGCCCGGTTGTGAAGAGCCGCCCCCAGTGGATTTATTGTCGATGGGCCTCAGGACACCACACCCCGACATAATGAAAATTGCCGAGGCAATAACCAAAAATAAATTCACCTGGTGGAATGTCCGGGAAATGGTGTTTTCCCTATGATATTGGTTATAATAACAGCCCATTAATTATCCTTTGCCATATTGTTTATACAACCTTGGGGGTTATCCAAAACCGGATTTATAAGTGTTCTAATGAATATGTTCCAAATTGCTTCCAATTCAAGTTAGTTTATATTACCCTATTGACTGAAAACTGTCAAAAATAAACCTGATCGGGATAAACAAAGGACAATTAAAATGGATACGCAATCAGCCATATTGGCATTCTCGCAAAGTGAAAAAATCAAGGCAGGTCTTATATGGGCGTCCCAGACTATCGAAATGGTTATGGGGTTACCGGATCAGAACAAACCGGGTGCTGAGCAGGTCATTTCAGTACTGATAAGCATGGTTGCCAATGAAATCCACCTGGGAATGAAAATAGCACCCCATGAACACTGGGAAGCTGCCCTCAAACACATCAACAACGCCATTGTCATGCTCAATTCGAATGTAATCCATGACGCCCCCTATCATCTCTCTAAAGCGTTGAGCCACGTGACAAGCATCGGACAAACGGCCATGACGCATTTAAGGGAGGATGGCCTGGTTTGACGGTCTCGTAAAAAGCCCAACTTCTGCGTTGTGCTGCATTTCGTAACCATTCAACGTACGGTAAGTACGCCTCATGATTACAAAATTTGCACGCCTTGAATTTGAACTTTTTACAAAACCGTCTAACTCGGACTTTTTATGAGTGTTTTAGTGATGTTTTGTTTAAACCTAACACCTAAAACTTAACACTTAAAACTGATGAATTCGACTTTTTACGAATTCATCATGATTTAACTCATCAAGTTTCATGAAATGTTCGGGTTAGCCCGAGCATCAGCGAAAACAAGGCCAGTATTGTGATGCCGGCAGACATCATGCCCGTGAGCCAGATACCGCCCAAAAGCCATATGTGTCCCCCCATTAGAGCACCTATAACCCTGCCTGCACCTCCTGCCGCATAAAAAGCCGACATCATTGTGGCGCGGTGAGCCGGAAGAATTTCGGTGCAGAGAGACATACTGGTCACAATCATAAATTCAAACGTTAAAAAAATCAGAAAAATTCCTATCAGGGCAATGGGCAGACTCTGCCCATACAAGGGAATCAAAGCATAATTGACAATCGTCAACACCAGGCCGGCAAAAATGGACCGACGCAGACCGATCCGGTCGGAAATCAAAACAGTAAACCCTTCCCCACACAATTCAGCCAAACCAATGACGCCGGTACCGATACCGAGAACGACGATGCTGACATGAAAGGATTGTTCCAGCCAGGCCCCATAAACAACGAAAAGATTGTCATTGGCAACACTGATAAAAAACGCATAGCCCAGTGCCCCTAAAGCGGACCTGTTCGCAATCAAATGAGGCCACGCGTTCCATAAGGTCTTTTTTTCTACAACAGCGTTTTTAGTCCGCTTATTTTGAGGAAATAGAGACACCAGGGCAAACATGCCCACCAGACCGAGTCCTCCCAGCACATAAAAAGGAGCCTGCCAATCAAGTCGGTTCATGAGAATGGCCACACAGGGAATGCCGATCAGTGTGCTGCCGGCCCAGCTCGTTTCCAGGAACCCGATAACCATCCCCCGCTTACGATATGGAACCTGTCGACTCACATAGGCCTGAATAGCGGGATCATAAATACTCTTTCCCAAACCCGCCAAAAACAAGCCGGTCATGACTGAATAATAGAACGGGAACATACCCGCAGCCAGCATACCCAGTGAAAGCATTCCCATGCCAGTGATCATCATCCGGCGGTATCCAAAACGATCGGCAAGTGGGCCAAAGCTGATCCCCAGAATGGCTGTAGCCTGGTTGACGGCAATGAGAGAGGTGATGGCCGTAAGGGGAACCCCTAAACCACGGCTCAGAACCGGAGCAAATGGATAAGCAAACCGCCTTGCTGTGTTCAAAATCAGCCGACACAAGATGGCCGTTATAATGCGCCATGTCATGTTTTCAGGGTGTGCGGGTGGGGACGATTCCGATGGGAGATTCAATATAATTTTTACCTAACGTTCAAGTATGTTTCAACAAACTCGACTGTCTGTCGATCCATTTATCCACCTCGGCGACGTCATCATGATGAATAGCTGCCAATTCATTTAACGCTTCCCTGATTTTCTTAGCACCTTTTTCAAATACCATCCGTACCGATTCGTGCTCGCTTTTCAGATCACGCTTGGAAAATTGTCCGGCAGTTTTTATGATATAGTGGGACACCAGCTCTCGTATCGAATCCCAGTTGTCCCGGCGAGTCTGGTTCTCAAGAGGCGTCAACGCGTCTAGCTGCTTCAGTTGCCGCTTTCTAAATCGACGATAAAACAGTTTTTTGATATAAACAATCCATGCTAAAAATATCACCACAAAGACGAGGCCACCCGAGGCGTGCATCATAACCGCATCCACCGATGCAAGGCCATTCATCGAAGCCAAGCCGATTTCAGCCAAAGCGCCGCCTAAAATAGATAATACAAATCCCATCAGCAGATTACGAATCTTATATTTCTGAAACCGTTTCTGGTAAGCCATGAGTGCTTCGATTAAATGAGATATGCGTTCTGCATGGGTTTCAACAAAGGTTGCCAGATGGTCAAGTCTGTGACGTGGCGCCATCAATATAGCATTTTTCAATTCGGACCGCTGATTTTCAAGATATTTTAAGAAACCCAGATCCCCTTCGAAACTGTTCGGTGATTCCTTCATTGCACCCGGTGAATAGGTCAGATGGATCGTAGGGATATCCTTACGGCCGGTAATTTGCGACAAATTCCAGCACAAGGTTCCATACACCTGCAATAAATCCACGAGGGAAACACATTCATCGATTCTATTCAGTACAAACAATACCCGATCTTCAAATGTTCGGGTTGGCAGCGTATCTCTCAAACTGGTATGCGCCTCGCGGACTGTGCCTGCCTTATGTGAATCGAAAAGCACCAGAACAAGGTCCGCTATCTGCGCCAAATCCCCGATGACATTCTGATAATTATAACCACGATCTCTTTCTGTAATACTGTCTAGCATGCCGGGTGTGTCAATCACCGAGAGATTTCTTAAAAAAGGGGCATTGACTTTTTTTAGACGAAAATGTGAAGAAAACCGCTGGCCATGCTTCCTCAGAGACTCGAACGGGTATTCCGGATCGTTCAGCAAAAATTTGCCATCCCGTTCTTCTGTTACGCGAATAGGTCCATCAGGTGAGGTGGAAGGGTCATAAGTAATGACCGTAAAAGAATCATCCGTGGGTGCCTGCCCCGTAGCCTGGATTTCGCTACCGAGAAAATTGTTTATCAGGGTTGATTTCCCGGAGGAATAGTTGCCGATAACCAGCACAAGGGGTTTCCATTTGATGTTTGTCTCCAACGGGGTTTCACTGTATCCGTACTTCATGGCAACGGGAGTTAATTGTTTCTCGACCATTGCCAGCAAATCGATTCGAAGCTTGTTGATAAAACTTTCACGATTCATGCGTTGCTCCAACTTTTCTCAGGGATGTATGTATATCCTGCATTCTTTCTCGAACTCATTCCAGCAGAGCCAAATGTCTCTGGCCTGGCCCAAAGAACCAGGTTTTTAGTAATGGAATAAACACCCAAATTAGATTTAACCCCGACGTTGCAAAAGCTGGAGGGCTTCAGAGTCAAGGCGCCTAAAGGTGAAGTCGTAGTGTTTTACTTCGAACCTTTAGTAACACAGAATCTGAAGCCCTCCGGCTTTCCCGAAGGGGAAACAACATGGCAAAATAGTCACCATCCTTCTGGTTTCGTCGTAGCTCGAAGAGCGAAGTCGGATGAATTCACCAGTGAAGATATCCGGAGAAAAGCGCTACCACTATAATTATGTCTATAATATCAGTTTATTATATGTCCTTTGCCATGTTGTTTATGCAACTATGGGGTTAAAAATACCAGAGCCCTAACCCCTTGTCAATGAAAGGCTTTTCCATCAAAAGATGAATGTTCAAGGTCTTGACCTTCGGAATGGTTAGTGATACGTATAATTTGTAAAAAAAACCTTTCTCAGCAGTTGATATTTCCTACGCTTCAATAAGGAGGAAGTCGAATGGGTGACAACTCAATTCAGTGCCCAAAATGCGGATATGAGAATAAGGCATCAGCAATAGAATGTAACAAATGCGGCGTAACTCTTTCCCTGGTTTTGAAAAAATCAATAAAGAATGACGTGGCGAAGTCGGAGATTCCTCCTGCCGATAGTCAGGAGGCAGGATCCCCGAACCTTTCCATTTGTCCAAAATGCGGGCACGATGTTCTACCGTCCGCAGCAGAATGCATCAAATGCGGTATTATTTTTTCAAAGTATTTTGAATTCCAGGAAAGACTCAAAAAAGAAGAACAGGAAAAAGCCGAAGCGGAGGCAATCAGATTAGAACAGGAAAAGCAAGAAGCCGAAGAAATAAAAAAAGCGGAAGCTCTCCAAAAAGAAGCGGAAAAAGAAGAACAGAAAAGAGCCGAAACCCTCAAAAAGCAACAGGATAAAAAAGAAAGAGAGGAAAAAGAAAGGGCCGAAGCGCTTAGAAAAGAACAGGAAGAGAAAGACAAAGAGGACAAAGAAAAAGCCGAAGAGCTCTTGAATAAACAGGAAGAGAAAGAAAGAGAAGACAAAGATAAAGCCAAAGCGCTTAGAAAAGAACAGGAAGAGAAAGACAAAAAGGACAAAGAAAAAGCCGAGACCGAAGCCGTTGCAAAAGAAAAACAGACCGTCGAACAGTTAGAAATGCAAATCGCTACCTTGAAATCGGATACCGCATCACTGAAGATGGATACGGAAACGTTGAAAAAGGCCGAACGTGAAGCTATCAAAAAGAATGAGGCCTCTCAGCAAAAAATCGATTCTTTGAGCCAGGAAACAGATACCCTGAAGCTGGAGACCGAATCCCTCAAAAAGGAAAAGCACGCCCTCGAGGAAGCTGAAGCCAAAAGGGAAGATGCACAAGATGCGGAAAGGAAAGCAGAAGAAGAAAAAACCGAGGCCTTAAGAAAAGAAAGAGAAGACAAGCAAAAAAGGACGGAAACCATCTTGAAAACACTGGTGCCCAAACCCAACTTTGAAGAACTGTTAAAGAAATACGAAGGTGAAGAGATCGGCATCAACTATGACGACCCCGCCGAAATAAAAAAAGCACAACTGGCCAAGGTGAATGCGGATCATTTTAGCGTACTGGTAATGGAAAATGAACTGCTATACAGTTATCCTTTAGGCAATATATTGTCAATTGTCGAGGCTGCCAACGGCGTTCCGGTAGACATATCCGGAGAAACCGCCAATTATCCAATTGTTGTCAGAGTTCTTCATCTCATGGTTAAAAAGAAATGGAGTTTTATATAACAATAAAATCGTGGCACGATTTTATGTGACGCGACGTTGTCGCTCCTGCACTGATTCCACCTACTCGTCAACAGCGCCCTGAAGGCAACATTTCTTCTCTTGGTGGAGATTTACAACAAATTTAGTTCAAGGGCGCTGAAGTCGCTGATTATCCCTCCCGCTCCAAAACGGTTGAAAACTCCCCAAATGTTCATTTATATAGGACCTGGCCATGAAACTCAGCATTATCTGTACTATATTCGCAGGCTTGGCACTCCCCCTGACTCTTTTCGCCGATACTGCGGGGGATGCGCTTGCCTTCAAAACCAATCGCCAAGCCATGGTCGCGCAACAGATTCGGGCAAGAGGCATCTCAGACTCAAAGGTGTTGAACGCAATGGAACAGGTCCCGCGGCATGTATTTGTTCCAGGCGATATTCGCTCTCAAGCCTATGCCGACCACCCACTGCCCATTGGTGAGGGACAAACCATCTCACAACCCTATATCGTAGCGCTCATGACCGAAAGTCTTGGATTGACGGGACCGGAAAAAGTCCTTGAGATATGAAAATACTCCTCATCTATCCCTATTTTCTCGACAAGAGAATCCATGAATATGATATCAGTGTTCCCCCCATCGGCATCTATTATGTGGGAGCACTACTGAAAGAAAACGGCTATGATGTCCAGGTATATAACTGGCACAGTGCAAATCATACGCCGGATATTATTTCGGATATCATCGACAAAGAACGACCGGACATTATTGGATTCTCCATCCTCCACGCCAATCGGTGGGGCGGCATCGATATTGCGAAAATCGCTAAAAACCTGAACCCCGACATTAAAATTGTTTTCGGCGGCATCGGCGCCACCTTTTTGTGGGATCACCTGTTGACCCATTTCCATGATATCGATTATATCGTTCTTGGAGAGGGGGAAATTCCCTTTCTGAATCTCGTCAAAGCGCTCGCTACAGGCGCTCATGATAAAATTCCGCATATTCCCGGCATTGCCTTTCGCCATCAACAGCAACCGCAGAAAACAGACCCGGCCGCACCCGTCGAAAATCTGGATCAATTCCCGAACCCTGCCCGGTATTTTCAATTTCAACATGTGGCCTTTACCAGAGGCTGCCCCGGAAACTGCGCGTTCTGCGGCTCGCCTCTTTTCTGGGGTCCGCAAGTTCGTACCCACTCTCCCGGCTACTTCGTGGATCAACTGGAATTGCTCGCCCTAAAGGGCATCAAGTTTTTCTACTTCTCAGATGACACATTTACGTTTAAAAAACATTGGGTTAAAGCCATCTGTCAGGAAATTATTCGTAGACAGCTCGATATCACATGGGTTGCCATCGCACGTGTCAACCACATCCAGGCAGATATCCTTGACTGGATGCGAAAAGCAGGCTGCATCCAAATCAGTTTCGGCATCGAGAGCGGCTCCGAAAAGATTCGGCAGAAACTAAACAAGCCCATAAAAACCGCTCAAATTAAAAAAGCTTTCGACCTTGTCAAACACTACGGCATCATGCCACGCGCCTACTTCATTTATGGTTCCCCGGGTGAATCTGAAGAGACAATTCAAGCCAGCATCGATTTGATTCGTAAGATAAAACCTCTCAGCATCATCACCTATGTTCTCGATATTTTTCCGGGTACACGTATTTACCAGGAACTTTTAGAACAAGGCCGCATCACGGAAGATATCTGGCAAAAACGTATAGAGGATCTGCTTTATTTTGAAATCGATGACCGTATCGACCCCAAGAGCATTCTTACCTACGGGAATGCCCTCAGGCACGCCTTTTATCAGAACCTGCCTCTGTTTGTCGAAGATATCGATCTCATCAAGGATCCGGAGTTTAACCGGCTGCATGCAGATTTTTATTCCAGGCTCGGTATGACCTTCAGCCATGGGGATTATTCGGAAATCGATGCCATCCCCGGAAAAAAATCTATTTCTAAATCGCTTTTCCAGAAATCCCTTGCCTGTTCTCCAGACCACCGAAGCTACCTGGGTCTCGGCATGCTCTATCAGCAGGAGGGGTCCTTTGAAAAGTCGATCCGGATATTGGACCAGGGACTCATCCATTTTGACAGCAGCATGGATTTAAGGGTATGCCAGGGAATCAATTATATGAATCTAAAAGATTTTGATAGAGCACTCACCTATTTTCTTGACTACAAGGATCAAGAGCATGTAGGTCCCTACATCATCCAGTGCTACGAAGCTATCAGAAGTCAGAATTTCATGAAGCGCTAAATTGTTTTAATGCTGGGAACGAATGAACATCGAACATCGAACGTCCAACATCGAATTTTGAATTTAAAAAGATGAAGAAACAGAAATAATTCGGTATTGGTTTTTTGTTTTCACTCAACATTGGACGTTCGATTTTCGATCTTGGCCATTCATCTTTTTAAAATAATCATAGTAAAGATTCAGTACAATGAAAAAATGCTCAAAAACCTAATACCCTTTATCCGCCAGTTCCGGCCGCACTGTCGTTGGAT
>QMMS01000158.1 GCA_003647375.1 Deltaproteobacteria bacterium | reverse complement strand
CATTCCGTCTCTCTTTGCGAGATCTAGAATATCCTCCATGTTATCCTGTACGTCCAGAACAAAGCACGCAGAGGCCTGAGGTACATGGTGTTTCGCACCTATATTAAACCAAACTGGCGAATTAAATGCAGCTCTCTGGTTAATAAGGATGTCTCTTAGTGCACTGTCTAATTTCAAGTCACCATAATCTATTGTTTCCATAGCTCTGTTTAAGTCACTAGAATCATCGAAATAACCTTGTTCACATCCCCATCGAACAATTTGATATACTACTCTATCTATAATATCTAAAACACTATTTTCTTCTGGTGTTGCATACTTAGATGCGGCTATCAGCCCGGCCCTATCAGAAAAATGTTCAGGAATCTCAAAATCTTTCTTTTCAAATACTATTGTTCCGTCAGGGTTTTTAAGCACAGCATCTATCTTACGTGTTTTAATTGTCATTTATATTACCTCTATGTCATCAGCAAGTTTATTGAGAGCAAAAGCAAGTTCTCTTGCTTGTTTAACGGTAAGACAATCGTAATCTTCTTGATCTTCGACGCCAAGAAAAATGATATCATATGCTTTACGAGTGAAAACTTCTATTTCACCGGTAGCAGCTTGTATAATAGTTCTTTTGACTTTAGTCAATTTTAGACTCCTCTCTTCTTCTTCTGGATAGGAAATTGTTTTTAATTCAATTTCATAGTCACAGCCACATTCGGGACACAGAAGCTTATCATAGTCCCAGCCACAACCGTACATCAATAAGAGTTCGTGTTTATGAACTGGACAGTACTGTTTTGTCTTCACTTAATTGTTCCTTTATGTCTTCAAAAGAATACAACGTATCAACAGAAGAGTCTATGCCTATATGTATTCTGTTTTTAATTTCGCGCAAGGAAGAAAAACTTGAATGAACATGTCCAAATAGATGCCAAGAATTATAATGCTTCTGTGGCCAAGACTCTATAGGGTAATGACAAAGATAGATAAGTTGATCTTCTACTTTTACTTTTTGAATTAGTTTTAAGACTTCTGTTTTCGCGCCAGAAAGAGATTTGCAACCAATTGCTTTCTTAATCTGTCTATCGTGATTTCCTGGAATAAGTTTTATTTTGCCGCGCAACTTAGGGAGATAAATACATGGATTGTTAAAAGCAAAGTCTCCTACATGATAAACAGTATCTTTGTCTTGTACTAAATCGTTCCACATCTCCGTATAGAACTTATTCATTTCGTGTATAGAGTCAAAAGGTCTTGTTATAGGTTCGAACTTAATGATATTTGCATGTCCTAAACTAACTAATGAAGGTCAGACGTAAAAAATATTTTATGCTGACCTTCTCTTCTTCCCTTTCTCAATTTGTCTACTCCTTTCTTCTTTAATCAGTACAACGAGAAAACGACCAGAAGTGATTAAATGCAATAGAATAAGAAACAGCTATATACAACCCATTCTTAGAAGGGATTTTAAGTGAGAAATCCTTAGCAGGATCGCTACCCAATAAATTATAGTTGTTTAAATTCCATTTCTTTCTGGGGCAATTAGTTCCTCTTCTACAGTCTCCTCCGTCACAAGAGTATCCGTGATGCAAACGCATAGATTGAACTATTACTATTGTTTCTGTTGTTTTGTCGTATGTTTTTCTATTGTCGACAAGAAAGAAAAGTCCTTTACAGGGTTTCCTTTTGTCTTCAATTTCTTCTTTCTTTTTAACTTCCTCTATTTTTGCAAAAGACACCTCTTCAGAATAGTAGCCGTTTGAAGTACCGTACCACCTTAGAGTAACGCTTCCTTTTATTGTAGCGAATCTATAAAAAGTCCAAGTTTCGGAATCGTCAGCGCACTCTTGCTTTGGTCCCTGTTCTGTAGAGTTAACTTCTATTGCTTTTAGCAAAGGAGTTCCTACTAAGTCTTCTAAATCTCCACAGATATCTTCTAAATAAACGTCTTCACAGCAGTCCTGTTCGTGATAAAGCTTATACTTTTCTCCTTTATCTGTTTCGAATAGGAGTTCTTGTTTGAACTTGTCGTGTTTAACGGATACTAGGGTTTTTCCTTTTAGTTCTTCTTGTAGGTCTAGTTCTTCGTACATCTTCTTCTCTTCTCCTCTTTTCTCCAGTCCAGCTGTTTTTTGTTGCTAATAGATAAGTAAAATCTCCATCTTTGTCTTTGGCTTCTACAAAACTGTTGGACTGGACTGAAGAATGAAACAACTTGAGTAGTTCTTCTCCTGTGAATCCTTTTTGAAAAGTTTGTTTATCGATTGAAGAAATATAACCGTCGCCGAACACAGTCCATTTGCTACTTTTAGCACAGCTTCTAATTTCGTTATCAGTTCTAGTAGAAATAAGCAAGAAACCACCAGGCGCAACATAACTCCATGCATCTTTTATAACTTCCTTTCTATCTTCTATGTTTTCAATTGTGTTTATAACGTAAGTACATAAAACTAAATCAAATTTTTCTTCTGATCCAGGTTTACTGTCTGGATAATGGTAAGGATCCCAAGCTTGAATCTTGTAGCCTTCCTCTTTAAGCCATTGAAAATCTTTTCCTCTTCCGCAACCGTAATCAAAAGCACTATGGTATTTCTTATCTAAATAGTATTTTCTATCTAGTATATACTCTAACGGAGCAGAAATTCTCTTTCTAGATACAGCTGTGTTTTCAGGTTTAAACTCCATTTTGTTTTAGAACTCTTCAAAATCGAGATCTGTTTGTTTTGTTAGCGAAGAAATTCTAACAGAAAAAGCTATTTTAGACAACGGGACTAACTGAGGATAAATAGACCCTTCTACTACATGTGTAAATTTCCATACATTGTCTTTAAACAGATAGATAGAAGCGATATCTCTTCTTCGCGCCGCATCAAAAAAATGATAAGTAGTTTTACTTCTCTCAATGTAGATAGGTTCTTTTTTGCCTTTTTGGGAGAAAGTACGACACTGGTTAACAGTTGCCCCTAGATGAATCATGTCTCCTAGTCCAATTAGCTCATGTACTTCCTTCTTTTCTTTATAATTGAGAAGGGTCACTCCTATTTGATTAACTTCTGCTAATGAGGAAACGAAAATAGAATCGACCGTTCCGTCTTCGTTTAGGATTCCTACAAAAGCACTATCTTCAACAGGTTTGTTCATCTTGGGTTTCCTTTCTATCTTCTTTCTTTATTACGACTACATAGTCTTTTTCAGCATTGACATCGTTCCCTAATGCTCTCAAGATAGTTTCTACTAGCTTTCTAACCTCAGTAAGAGTGTCACAAGTAGCTTTCCACCAGTCTTTTATGATCTTTTGGTTTCCAATCGCGTTCTCTAGGTCTTTAACTTCTATGTTTGCAGCTATTTTACATGAGTCTGCCGCTAAAGGTTTCTTGAACTTGACCTCGTTTTCCTTCCTAGCAGCTTGATAAGCAGCGTTATACTTGTCACTCTTGGTTCTTTCTAGGATAGCTAGCTGGATCGCCTGACGATCCCTATAGCGTGCAGCAAGCTGGTATTTAGCAGAGATGTCCGCTCCTAGTTGAATAACAGACTGAAAGTTTAGTTTCTCAGGAATTTTTACGAACAACCTTCTTCTCCAAGCGTCTATTGTTTTTCCGTCTACTAAAAAATTATTGTCTAGAAAGCTCTCTATCTCGTCGGTAAACTCCTGTGTCTCTTTCAGTTGTTTTTTAAACTTGTCTATGCCCTCCATTGGCTACTCCTTTATTATTATCTTTTTACCGTTCTTTGTTATAACTATAGACCCGTCTATTAAATCCTTTACCTCATTCAAGTATTTGACTACATGGGAAGGAACTATAATATCTGTACCCTTCTCTCCGAAGGTAAGCCCTTCTTTCTCTACGTGTCCAGAAATTTCCACTATAGGTTTTGCTGGGTTTGTCTCTTTTGTTTCTTCTGTTGAAAAGAAAGAAATGATATCTTCAACAGTTTGTCTTCCTTCTAGTTTCTTTTTCTTTTTGGTCACGCAACTAGACATAAGATCTTTTATATTAGGCATAATAAAAACTTTGCCTTTAGTGTTAATTAGATTTCTATACGTTCTACCGAAAACGATGCAGTTCTGAACTGTATCTAGTTCTCCGTATACTCCAATGTCTACGATTTTATAGAGTATTGTTTTCTTAGAGTCTCTTTCGATGTAAGTATTAAGTTTTTCTATGAATTTCTTTTCTTCTGGATTGTGATTCCAAACTATATAGTAGACGTTCAGAGGCATTCTTTATGTCTTTCTGTTCAGGAAGGTTTAAATGGAATTGATTCTAAGAAAGCAAGGAATAACGAACTACAACAGCTTCTCCAACTTTAGACTCTCCTCTCCAGTTAAAAAGTAGTTGATAGGTATGTAGCTTTCCTAAATAGCGAACCAAAGAAATGATATCTGGTATGAGTATTAACACAGGAATCTTTTCCTCTTTTAAAGGAAGACCAAACCGCATCAGAATGTGTTGTCCACAAAGTGCTCTTATCTGTTTGCCAATAGCTACTCCGTTTCCTCTTGGAATAAAGAGTTCTGTTTTGAGTCCAGATAAGTCTAGGATCATCTTTCCTTCTTCACAGTAAAGCAAACAAGTCTGAATAGGGCCTTTATGGTCCTTGTATTTCGTCTCAAAAAATTGATTTAGAAATTTAACTAAATGCTTTCTACCATTGACGTGAATAGTTTCCGTCAGTACCTTCAGGACTTTCAATGACTCCTCCTTTTCCGCTGTCGCACCACTGAAGAACAAGAGGGATGGCAGTTTGTAATAGCTCGACAATAACTAAAGCCTCTGCCGGAGAGATAGGTGTCTTAACTACCTGTTCTTTTCCAAACTTGTTTTCCTTAATAGTAAGTAAAAAATTATCCATCTCTGGAGAACGATAGATATTGATGGTCTTAATTTCCTGACCCTCTTTTGTGGTTCCTTTTCCTTTGTCGTGATAGATGTTTACACCTTTTTCAGAAGCAACTCTACTTCTGAAAGCATGAATGATCTTCCCGATGTCAGAAAGATCTAGTTTGACTGTGATTTTGTTCACCCAGTCGTAACTAGATACTTTAGGGTTGGCCGTGTCTAAAAAGACACAGCCTTCTTCCTTGCTGCTTTCTCCTCTTCGGTCTGTATACGCCTTCTTAAGGCTGAATCGAACAGCGCCAAACTTTCCTTTTATTCCTTTATAGATAGTATAAGGCAACGGATCTTTGTTAGCTCTACGTTTTTCTTTAAAACTAGGATTCAATTTTCTCTCTCCTTTTCTTCTCTTCTACGTCTTGAGACCAAGCTTCTTTCATTAATTTAGCTTGAGCCATTAGGGAATTTCCTAATGAAGGGTTTTTAGCGTGTCTTATAATTATTTCTTCTGAGCTTCTTATTTCGGGACTGTCTTCTAAAGAATATCCTATCGAGTACAAAAAATCAGCTATAACCTGGACAAGCTCTTTATCGTTAATTTTCGCTTCGTTTATTGTTTTTATTAGATTGCTTACGATTTCCACTTTTCTTCTTTCTTTTTGGGGGTCTCTTTTCTTTTACTACTTTGCCGCCGTTTTCACATCTTCTTTTGAGAAAATATTCAAAGTCTGAAATGTCTTCTCCCTCTAGACGGCTAAAGGGAACTACCTTGCTGCATTTTGGGCATTCCCACTCTAGCTCGGTACGTCCTTTGTCTCCGTATCTAGCTGTTACTAGAGTAAACTCTTGTTTACACTTTGAACATCTAGGTAGTTTTCTGACTTTAACTTCTCCCTTAGCGTGTGCGCTTTTTGACATTAGCTACTTTATCCTTTTTTGTTGTTCAATATACAAATTAACTCTATCCTCTATTGTTTTTAATACACGAAGAGTTGCTTCTGTCCTTCTTCTCATCGCGCGAATCTCATCAAAAATACTAGTAACAACTTTATCTAGGTCGGAATAAGAATGAAATTTAGTAGTGCCATCTTCTAATACTCGATAAGAATCTTCTAGGCTGTCTAGTCTTTTGTCTGTATCTAAGGCCACTAAAGTCTCGTTTCTATTTGTTCATACACATATTGTGTTGCCTTTTTACAAGCTATTGAAATTCCACTTCTAAGAGCTTCGAAAAGGTCTTGTTTACTGTCTAAAGTTAACATAGTTTCTATTTTGTGACAACAGTTACTATCAAAAACGTCTCCAGCTCCAGTAACTTCTGCAATAAGGCTACAAGGAGCTATTGTGAAATTTGTTTCCTCTTTCTTGTCTTTAAAGAACAGAGTCGCTCCTTTATCTCCTCTGGTTACTACTAGAGCTTGAACTTCTAGTTCTTCGATAAGGTTATTGCCGTATCTTTCTTTTGCGTTTTTATATTCTAGTTCGTTTAGCTTTATAATGTCTGCGCCTTTAAACCTTAAAAGATCATCTCTTCTGCTGTCTACATAGGTTATGATATTTTTATTTCTAAAGCGAGAAAGTAAGTCTTGGCATTGTTCTGTGTTCGAGAACATACCTTTCCTATAATCCAACAATAAAGCAACAGCATGAGTTACTTGTTTTACAGTTACAGCTCCTAGCAGTCTATTGCAGTTTCCGAGACAGTCGAAACTATCGTTGTCTACCCTAAGCAAGTGATAGTTGGTAGTTATGTCTATGTATCTTTGTTTTACTATTTCTTCATGTTCTATTTCTGTTTTTAAAATAGTAGTTCTAGAAAAAAGTTCTTTTCTTTTTAGAGTCGCGGTGCCAAAAAAACCACAATTAGTAATTAAATGAAAATGAAAACTATGCTTTTTAGAATAAGCGGCAGCAAGACCTGCCCCACCAGGAGCTAGTATTTCTTTATCAAGTTGACCTACGATAAGGACAGGAGCTTCAGGAGACACTCTTCTTGTCTTAACATAAGTATACTTGTCAGTAATAAAGTCCCCTATAATAAGCATTAACTACTCATCTCCAGGGCAAGTAGAAGAAGTAATTCGAAAACTATCGTCTGTATCGTCATGGGTTGAAGCTTCTATGAAGATAGCTGACTTCTCGTTTGGGGTATAAAAGGTATGGGGAACATTAGGCATAAGAGTTATTGATTGAAACTGTTCTGTTAGGTAGATAATTTCTTTTGTTGCGTCCTGTAATTGCACTTCAACTACAAGCTGGCCAGAAATAAGTATAAAAGTTTCTGCTTTTTTAGAATGCCAATGATAAGAGACTTTACAATTAGGTTTGATAGCCATTATTTTTACACAATGATCTTCATTGTGAATTATCTGTTCAGTGCCCCATTTCTTTTCGATATAAACATCTTCATCGAAATAAAAACCTTTTGGGGTAACCAAGTAAACTTCAGCATCCATGTCCATGTCCATACCATCGTCGTCAAGCATTGTCTATGTTCTCCTTTACATACTCAGTAGCTTCAAGTAAGTTCTTTACAGTTACACTAGGGGCGTAGTTTACCCATCTGTCAGCTAAACCCTTTCCCGTTTTGACTCCAATAGTTTCAATTTCTAAGTCTGCTTTATGTGCGGCTAAGGCGTCTGATCTTCTGTCTCCAATCATAAAAATCTTTCCTTTTGTTTTTAGACCGAGAACAGCTTTAAGCAACATTCCTTCGTTTGGTTTCTTGTAGTAAGAATCTTTTCTCATATCGGGACAAAACAAAACCTTGTCTACCCATGCCTCTTCTTTGTGAAGCTTGTTAATCATCTTTCTATTGATGTTGAAGAAATCTTCCTTCGAATAAAGCCCCACTCCAATGCCTGGTTGGTTTGTGATAACAACAACTGCAATATTAGCTTGGTTTAGTGCTTTTATTCCTTCAATCGCGCCGTCTATAAACTCAAAATCTTCAACTTTACTTAGATAGTTTACTTCTTTGTTTATAACGCCGTCTCTATCTATAAGAGCTATACCGTCATAGATATGATCTTTACTACACTCTATAGTTTCTCCTTTTATCTTTTGGATAATACTGCTTGTGCCAGTGACTTCTATAGAAGTATCTGTAGAAATAAAAGCTACTGCTCCTCCTTGAGCTTCTACAAGAGCCTGGCTGCTTAGCTTTTTTCCTATATAGTCGTCTCCCTTAAAGTAGAAGTTTGGCTTCAATAGCTCTATGTTCTTATTGTTGTTTTTCTCGTCGAAAAGAAAAACATAATCAACAGAAGCTAATGCTGCTATTACCCTGATACGTTCTTCTTCCTTAAGAATAGGCCTGCTTAAACCTTTACTCTTTTGAACCGAGGTATCAGAATTTAGTCCTACAATTAGAATGTCACACTGGTCTTTGGCCTGGTTTAGGTACTGAGTGTGTTGATAGTGTATAAGATCAAAAGCACCCGAAGTAAAGCCTATTTTATAGTCTAGTCTTCTTTCTAAGAGTTTGACTATCTCTTCTCTTGTCTTTATTTTACTGTTGCATTTCTGGAATATAGACATTTTAATTTCTTATCAAGATAGGCCATCTCTTCTTTAGGTTAAAAAGATTAGTTCCTCCACCATTTTTATTAACAATAAGAAGATCTGGATAGAATTCTTCAATTAATCTTTCTGTGGTCTCTTTCGTATCAAAAAGCCTAATGGTCACTCTTGGGTATTCTCTGTACTTCCTTTTCCAGTCGTTAACATAGTCCCTTATCTTTTCTATTCTTTCTATCTCTGGAACGATTATGTCGTCCTCTTCTTTTAGTTGAAGAAGAGACTCATGGTTGTCAACAAGAATAAGAATTTCTCCGCTCCAACATAATTTTAACGTATACCAGATCAGCTCTTGTTGTTCTTTATTAAAATCGTTAAAATGACCACTTAAAACCGCTTTGTTTTCTAACATAAGAAATCCTTATAGCTGAAATCTGTATAGCTCTTCTACTACCTTGGCCGCTTCTGTAATGTCTTCTTTTACTAAATGGAATTCAGAAGTGAGATATATATCAACCAGTCTTCTAAGAAAGAACGAACGAATTAATTCTAGTACTTCTTTCTTTGTTGAATCTAAGTCTTCAGCAAGAATAAACCAGTTTCTTATTTCTAAATCTAATTCTTTTATTGGGTCAGGAGTGTTAATCCCTAATTCGGTTACTGCCTCCCAGTCAGGATTTAGACAGGGAGCAAAAATAAATTCTGTAGAAAGAAGATATTGAGTTCTAATAAAAGCATAGTCTCTCCTCCATGTTAAATTCTCATAACAAAGATAATTTGCATTTATAGCTGGAGGAGAAACCATGTAGTTAAGCTTAAGAAGTCCTGAGTTTATATAGTAAGCTATTTTATTTATATTTTGTTCCGAGCTTAAGCTTACTCCAAGATGAGGGATGAGAGCTAAATAATCAGAATTAAAATAATTACTTTCTAAATTCCAAACCGATTTTACAAAGTCATAAACAGACAGAAACAGCACAGAGGTCCCACTGTTGTTTAAACGGTAGGTTTCTGCGCTTGCTTTAGGTTCTATAGGGTTAAGTAAAGAACTAGGAATCTCAGAGTAGATACAAAGAATGTTTGGAGATTCGTTTTCTAAGCCATATATTCTAGGTCCTGTAAAATAAAGTCCTAGAATTTGTTGACCTATTTCTTGCTCGAAGAATAGATCTTCTACCTTTTGATGTAGTTCATCCCATATCAAATCAGGAAGACCGTAAAATAAGCTATGAAAATCCATAATTTCCCTATGTTCTCCTAACTAAAAAGGAATATCTTCGCTCTCAGGGTCCCAACCCTGTGATGGTTTAGCACCTGTTGGTTCTTTTGTGTTTGTTGCATTAGAGAATTTTTCTTGACTTCCGTTTCCATTCCATTCATCTTTTACGGCATTGATAAGGCTCCAGTATTCTTTTTTTGCTTCTTCGTTCTTCATGTCGAATTTAATAACGTCGAAGTACTGGTCTTTGCCATCTTCGTCTGGTTTGTTTGATTTTTGCGAAGGAGGAAGAACAGCAATTCCACTTCCGTCTTTCTTTTTAAAGATCTTAAACCCACGAAATGTCATGTAGTTATTAATTACTACGTCGGCAAATCCCAGTAGACTTCCTGATTCCCATTTCTTGATGTACACTTTTGTAATATTCATTTCTTTTCTCCTTGTTCTACCAGTTAGTTATACCAACTAGATCTATAACTTGTCCATCTTTATACATGAACATTGTTTCAAAATGAGTTCCAGGTTGTTCGCTTACTGTGCAGACAGACCAATT